>NZ_MTCA01000191.1:0-5907 GCF_002150205.1 Flavobacterium sp. FPG59
TTACTGTACTATACAAGTAAAACAATTAACAAAATTCTATTTTAAAATTATCATTTACTTAGATGAAATTATCAACCTGTAATGTAATTTATCATTTACTAATGTAATTGACAATTTTTGTAGTTTCAAGTGCTTCGCGCAACGTCATGGGCGGCAAAATACTTGGTAATCTTTTGGCAAGCATTGTTTTTCCTGCACCAGGCGGACCTATCAATATAATATTATGTCCACCAGCAGCAGCAATTTCCATACAACGCTTTATACTTTCTTGTCCTTTAACATCACTAAAATCGAATTCAGGAAAGTCTAAGGTTTTATAAAATTCGGCTCGTGTATCAATTGTGGTAGGTTCTAGAGTTCCTTTACCTTCAAGGAAATCAATCACTTCTTGAACATTTTCAACACCATAGACTTCAAGTCCAGCTACAATGGCTGCCTCTTTTACGTTTTGTTTAGGCAGAAAAAAACCTTTAAAGCCCTCTTCTTTAGCTTTAATTGCTATTGGCAAGGCTCCTCTTATAGGTTGCAAACTTCCATCAAGAGACAATTCACCCATTATAATATATTGTTCAAGAGCATCTGCTTTGATTTGGCCAGAAGCCACTAAAATGCCAATTGCCAATGTCAAATCATAGGCTGAACCTTCCTTACGTAAATCTGCAGGCGCCATGTTAATGGTGATTTTTTTTCCAGGCATAGCATAGGTATTGTTTTTAAGCGCAGCAGCAATACGGTAACTACTTTCTTTTATAGCGTTATCTGGCAAACCTACAAGATGGTAGCCTATACCCTTATCCATATTAACTTCAACTGTAATTGTTGTAGCCTCAACTCCAAAAACAGCACTCCCAAAAACCTTTACTAACATATATTATTATTTTAAATTAAAATTAGTAAAAACATTTCTTATAATTTAACATCTACAAAAACAATATAAAAAAATAGCATCTTTTATATAATTTCATAAAATAGAAACATATTCTAATTTATAATACTTAGTAAATCAACATAATAAAAAACAAATGTTAAATTCATGTAAACAGTCCACACTCTTTGCACAATTTTTTACTTTTAAGAACTAATTAGAAACTAAACTATGAAAAAAATTCTATTTCTACTTTTATTTAGCGTGGTGCTATCTAAAACGTATGCGCAGGAATACTTTCCTAATAACGAAAGTATACAAAACAAGAGTGCCAATTTTACTGCATTTACAAATGCTAAAATTTATGTAACTCCAACTCAAATTATTGAAAAAGGTACCTTACTGATCCAAAACGGGAAAGTAGTAAGTGCGGGAACCTCGGTTACCATTCCTAAAAACTGTACTACGATAGACCTTGAGGGAAAAACAATTTATCCTTCCTTTATAGACATCTACACTAATTTTGGTATAGAAAAACCAAAAAGTGTTGCAGGTCCGCGTATGCCTACATATGACACTAAAAGAATAGGCTATTACTGGAATGAAAGCATCCTAGCCGAAGCAAATGCTTACGAAAACTTCAAGTACGACCAAACCAAAGCAGAAGAATTGCTAAAAGCTGGTTTTGGAGTAGTAGGAACACACGTTCCTAACGGTATTGCAAGAGGAACAGGAACTTTAATAGCATTGAATAATTTTGAAAAGCAAAACCAATTGCTGGCAGACAAGTTAACCAATCACTTTGCTTTTACAAGGAGCGTTACCACAAATCAATCCTATCCTGGGTCTTTAATGGGAATGATGGCGTTATTGAGACAAATGTATCATGATTTAGATTGGTATAAAAAAGGGAACTCTGTTACAAAAGATCTTTCGCTTGAGGCGCTTGCAAATAATGAAAAATTAGTTCAAATATTTGCATCGGAGGACAAATTAAACAGTTTACGTGCTGCTAAAATTGCTAAAGAATTTGGCTTGAACTATGTTTTAAAAGGAAACGGAAACGAATTTGAAAGAATTGAAGAAATTAAAAACACCAATTCTAAATTTATAATTCCCGTAAATTTCCCAGAAGCGTATGATGTTTCGGATCCAAACCAAGCCAATCAAATGGAGTTAAAAGACTTGCGTTTTTGGAATCAAGCTCCTACAAACTTAAAAGTTTTATCAGACAATGGAGTGGTATTTGCACTTACTACTGATAAATTAAAGAAAATTGAAGATTTTAGAACAAATCTTTTAAAAGCCATAAAATTTGGTTTTGACAGCACCAAAGCTCTAGAAGCACTGACTACAATTCCTGCAGCTATTTTAGGAAAAAGCAATGAAGTTGGATCGTTAAAAAACGGAAGCTTAGCTAATTTCGTAATTGCATCTGGAGCGATATTTGATGAAAAAACAATTTTATATGAAAACTGGGTACAAGGTAATAAGTTCGTAATAAATGATTTAACCATCAAAGATATTAGAGGAAATTACGACCTTACCATCAACAATGAAAAATTCAAATGGAAAATTAATGGTGAAGTTAGCGCACCAAAATCAGAAATCACTACTGTTGATGCCAAAAAAGTAAACTCAAAACTTTCAATGAGTAACAATTGGTTATCTACCGTGATTAAACCTTTGGATTCAACCAAAACTAGTTTTACAAGATTGATCGGCTTCATTGATAATACTCAAACCCTTTCTGGAAAAGCAGTTTTATTTGACGGAAAAGAAGTAAAATGGTCTGCAGTAAAAACAGCTCCATTTGTAAGAATCATCGATTCTACTAAAGTTGAAAAAAACAATTTTGTAATTCCTAGAACATTCCCAAATACAGCATTTGGAAATCTTAGTAAACCTGCAGCGCAAACTATCTTGTATAAAAATGCAACAGTTTGGACAAACGAAAAAGAAGGTATCCTAACCGAAACAGATGTTTTGGTGAAAAACGGAAAAATTGCAGCAGTAGGTAAAAACATTTCGGATGCCTCTGCTACAGTAATTGATGCCAAAGGAAAACACCTTACAAGCGGAATTATAGATGAGCACTCTCACATTGCTATTTCTAATGGTGTGAATGAAGGCGGACACAACTCTAGTGCCGAAGTAACCATTCAAGACGTAGTAAACTCTGAAGACGTAAATATTTACAGAGAACTAGCTGGTGGTGTAACAACATCACAATTGCTACACGGTTCAGCAAACCCTATTGGTGGTAGATCTGCCATTGTAAAATGGAAATGGGGAGCAGCTCCTGAAGAGATGCTTTACAAAAATCAGCCCGGATTTATAAAATTTGCACTTGGAGAAAACGTAAAACAATCAAACTGGGGAAATACAAATCCTACTCGTTTTCCACAAACAAGAATGGGTGTTGAACAAGTTTTTATTGATTATTTTCAAAGAGCCAAAGAATATGATTTGAGCTGGAAAGCTTTTAACGCAAGCAATAAAAAAGGAAAAGCTCCTAGAGTAGACATAGAACTGCAAACTCTTGCTGAAATTTTAAATAAAGAACGTTTTATTTCTTGTCACTCTTATGTACAATCAGAAATATTAATGTTAATGAATGTTGCCGAAAAATTCAACTTTAAGGTAAATACATACACTCACATCTTAGAAGGTTACAAAGTTGCTGATAAAATGAAAGAGCACGGTGTGGGAGCTTCTACATTCTCTGACTGGTGGGCTTACAAATTTGAGGTAAATGATGCCATTCCTTTTAATGGTCCTATTATGCACAATGCCGGACTTGTAGTTGCCTACAACTCTGATGATGCCGAAATGTCAAGAAGGTTGAATCAAGAAGCAGCTAAGGCAGTGAAATACGGAAATATATCTGAGGAGGATGCGTGGAAATTTGTAACATTAAACCCAGCAAAATTATTGCACATTGATGATAAAGTGGGTAGTATAAAAACAGGTAAAGATGCTGATATTGTATTATGGAGTGACAATCCATTATCTATTTATGCAAAAGCAGAGCAAACTTTAATTGAAGGAGTTGTTTACTTTGATGCTAAGAAAGATATTGAAAAAAGAACGGAAATCACAAAAGAAAGAAGTGAACTTATAGGTCAATTGTTACAAGAAAAAAACAAAGGAATGATCACACAAGAACCTAAAAAGAAAGAAAGAAAAGAATATGAGTGCGATACTCTTGAGGAGTAACACTTTCTCAATTTCATACTTTAAGCTTAGTCAAGCAACTTTAAAAAAATATAAAATGAATTATAAAAAAATATACCTCTTAGTTTTGGCACTCGGTTTGCCAATACTAGCTCAAGCGCAACAAACACCCGCAAATAAACAAACCAAATCTGTTTTGATTATGAATGCAACTGCGCATCTAGGAAATGGCAAAGTGATTGAAAACAGCGCTTTAGGTTTTGAAAACGGAAAAATCACACTCATTGCAGATGCTACCGTGATACGTCTTGCGGCTGGTGCTTATGATGTTACGATCAATGCTGCTGGAAAACATGTTTACCCTGGATTTATTGCTCCAAATTCTACTTTAGGTCTTGTTGAAATAGATGCCGTTAAATCATCTGATGACGAAGATGAAATAGGTGCTATGAAACCTCACGTAAGAAGTATCATTGCCTATACAGCTGATTCAAAAGTTATTGAAACAGTAAGACCAAACGGAATTTTAATGGCACAAATTACCCCAAGAGGCGGAGTAATATCTGGTACATCCTCAATTGTTCAGCTGGATGCTTGGCACTGGAAAGATGCATTGGTTAAAGAAAATGATGGAATTCACGTTAACTTTCCATCCACTTTTAGAAGAAGCGGCTGGTGGGCAGAACCAGGAAATATTGAAGCTAACAAAGAATATGCAAAAGAAGTTCAAGAACTACGATCTTATCTTGCTAACGCCAAAGCCTATTTAGGCGAATCCTCAAAAGAAAGAAACATCGTTTTAGAATCTACAAAAGGTCTTTTTGATGGTACTCAAACTTTGTATATCCATGCCAATGAAGAAAAACAAATTATTGATGCCGTACAGTTTGCTAAACGAAGCGGAATCAAAAAAATGGTTATTGTTGGTGGATATGAAGCTTATAAAACTGCCGATTTATTGAGAGAAAACAACATTGGTGTTTTATTAAAAAGAGTTCATGAAATGCCAGAAAATGATGATCATGATATTGATTTACCTTATAAAAACGCAAAACTACTAACTGACAAAGGAGTTCTTGTAGGTCTTGAAAATAGTGGGTCACATGAAAGAATGAACACAAGAAACCTACCGTTTTTAGCTGGAACTTGTGCTGCTTACGGTTTAGATAAAGAACAAGCTTTACAACTTATAACATCAAATACAGCTAAAATATTAGGTATTGATGCACAATGCGGTACTCTTGAAGAAGGAAAAGATGCAACCTTATTTTTATCTGATGGTGATGCACTTGATATGAGAACAAACAAGCTTACAAATGCTTTCATACAAGGTAGAATGATCAGCTTAGAAACACATCAAACTAAATTAAACGATCGTTACAAAACAAAATACAATCAAAAATAAATTATTATGGGATTATTTAATGCTATTCTAGGAAATGCGTCTGAGGTAAATATTCAAAATATTGCTACAGAATTTGAGCCAATCTTGATTGAAGGTGAGGTAATTGAAAAAGCATACAAACTCATTCGAGATATGTTTATTTTCACCAATAAGAGATTGATCTTGATTGAAAAACAATTAGTAGGAACTAAAGTTGATTATTTAACCATTCCCTACTCTAGTATCAAAAAATTCTCCAAAGAAAGTGCAGGATTATTGGATATGGATGCTGAATTAAAAATTTGGCTTAATAATGATGATGCCCCCATTAGCAAACAATTTGGAAAAGGCGGTAACAACATTAACGAGGTATATCAAATTTTAAGTAGACATACACTGAAATAATAGTTTGCACAATACATATAAAAGGCACTGATTGATATTTTCAATTTAGTGTCTTTTTTTATGCCATAAATTCATG
>NZ_MTCA01000211.1:0-5326 GCF_002150205.1 Flavobacterium sp. FPG59
TTTTTGTCTAAATAAATTTTAATAGAAAACAGATCATATGGAAACTTTAGAGAAAATAACAATCGGAGAATACGTTGCAAAAGATTTTAGAACCGCGGCAATATTTTCAAAATACGGAATCGATTTTTGCTGCAAAGGCAATCGAACAATCGAGGAAGCTTGTGAAAAAAAGAATGTTGATACGGATCAATTAATGGACCAGATCAACACGGTTTTGGCAACCAAAAATGACAGTACTATAGATTTCAAAATTTGGCCTTTGGATTTATTGGCCGATTATATTGAGAAAACGCATCATCGTTATGTGGAAGAAAAAACGCAAATTTTGCTTCCTTTTTTAGACAAACTGTGCAAAGTACATGGTGCAAATCATCCTGAATTATTCGAAATCAATGAACTCTTTATTGGTTGTGCAGGCGAATTAGCGCAACACATGAAAAAAGAAGAACTGATTTTGTTTCCTTTTATCAAAAAAATGGCAAAAGCAGCGCTTACCGAGGAACCAATTGTGAAACCACAATTTGGAACTGTAAAAAACCCAATTGCCATGATGATGGAAGAGCATGAAGCCGAAGGAGATCGTTTTGTAAAAATAGCAGCACTAACCAATAATTATACGCCACCGGCCGATGGTTGCAGTACGTTCCGTGTGACTTATGCCATGCTAGCTGATTTTGAGCAGGATTTACACAAACACATTCATTTGGAAAACAACATTTTGTTTCCAAGTGCGATGCTTTTAGAAAAAAAATTCTCCGAACAAGAATAAAACACTTCAATAACCTAAACTTAAATCATCCAATGCTATGGAAAAATATGTTATCAAAAGAAACGGCGAATACAAACCTTTTGAAAGTTTTAAAATAAAAGACGCTATTGAAAAAAGCTTTCAGAGTGTTTCCATAGCATTTGATGAAATTCTTTTCGAAAAAATTATTCAGGATTTACAATCTAAAGAAACCTGGGCCGTTGAGGAAATTCAGGATTTAATCGAAAAAAAACTTTTTGAAAAACAGTATTTCGAAGTCATGCGTTCCTTTATGTTATTCAGACATACGCGCAAATTGCAACGCGAACATGTGAATGGCTTAAACGAGGACACTACTTACGTTGATAGCACGCAAACCATCGAAGAATATATAGAACAAACGGATTGGCGCATCAATGCCAATGCCAATACCTCTTATTCTAATGCGGGATTGGTCAACAATGTTGCCGGAAAAATTATTGCTAATTATTGGCTCGACAAAGTATATACTAAAGAAGAAGGGTATGCGCATCGCAATGGCGACATACACATTCACGATTTAGATTGTTTGACCGGATATTGCGCCGGTTGGAGTCTGCGGGTGTTACTTAACGATGGTTTTAATGGCGTTCGCGGACGCGTGGAAAGCAAAGCGCCTTCGCATTTCAGAGAAGCTTTGGGACAAATGGCGAATTTTCTTGGGATTTTGCAAAGCGAATGGGCCGGAGCGCAAGCCTTCAGTTCGTTTGACACGTATTTGGCTCCCTATGTTTTCAAAGATGATTTGTCTTTTGAGGATGTCCTGAAAGCCGTTCGCAGTTTTGTTTATAATTTGAATGTTCCAGCGCGTTGGGGACAATCGCCTTTCACAAATATCACTCTGGACTGGATCGTTCCCGATGATTTGAAAACCCAAATTCCGACGAAGAATGACTATCATTTTTTCGAAAATAACTTTGATTATGATCTCTTATTGCGAGCCAGAGAAAGAGGCGTTACAAAAGTAACCGAATTGCGTTACGAGCATTTTCAAAAGGAAATGAACCTCATCAACAAAGCGTATTACACGGTAATGACCGAAGGCGATGCCAACGGACAGCCGTTCACCTTCCCTATTCCAACCGTAAATATTACCGAAGAATTTGATTGGGACGGAGAAAATACCGATTTGCTTTTTGAAAATACAGCCAAAATCGGTTCTTCTTATTTCCAGAATTTCATTGGAAGCCAATATGTTTTGGATGAAAATGGCAATAAAATAGAAAATGAAAACGCGTATAAACCCAATGCCGTTCGCAGTATGTGTTGTCGTTTGCAACTCGATTTAAGAGAACTGTTAAAACGTGGAAACGGACTTTTTGGAAGTGCAGAAATGACAGGAAGCATTGGCGTAGTAACCATTAATATGGCACGTTTGGGTTATTTATTCAAAGGAAATAAAGAAGAATTATTCAAACAATTAGATCGGTTATTATATATTTCTAAATCTACTTTAGAGAAAAAAAGAGTGTTTATCCAAGAAATGTACGACCGAGGTTTGTATCCGTACACCAAACGCTATCTGCAGCATTTCAGGAATCACTTTTCGACCATTGGTGTAAACGGAATGAACGAAATGATTGCGAATTTTACCGGAAATCAAGATGCCATAACTTCATCGTCAGGAATCGAATTTGCATCAGAAATCTTGGAGCATATTCGAAACCGAATGAAAGAATTCCAAGAAGAAACAGGAAATTTATACAATCTGGAAGCCACACCGGCCGAAGGAACCACCTACCGTTTTGCCAAAGAAGACAAAAAACGTTTCCCGAACATTTTACAAGCCGGACAGGGCGAAAATATGTATTACACGAACAGTTCCCAGATTCCGGTGGATCATACCGAAGACCCTTTTGAAGCGTTGTTTTTACAAGACGAATTACAATGTAAATATACCGGCGGAACGGTTTTACACTTGTATATGAGTGAAAAAATCAGTTCGCCAGAAGCCTGCAAACAGTTTGTAAAGAAAGTAATCTCCAATTTCAAATTGCCATACATCACCGTTACGCCAGTGTTTAGCGTGTGTCCGGTTCATGGTTATTTGAATGGCGAGCACGAATATTGCCCAAAATGCGATGAAATTCTAATTGAAGAAAAAAGTTCAATATTTAAAGTTGAGCTATAAAACTTTAAAACCATTAAGAAATTAAGTTCCATTAAGCCAAATCACACTTAATTTTCTTAATTTCTTAATGGTTCAAAAAAATCTCAATTTTAAAATTTTGTCTTTATAGAAAAACTAGTGATGTCAAAACTTTAAACCTTAAACTTTAAACCTTTTAAATATATGAAAACAACAAACCCGATTTTAGAACAAAACCAACATTTGAGAACCAAATGTTTAGTGTACACAAGAGTAATGGGTTATCACAGACCTGTAGAAAGTTTCAATATTGGAAAAAAAGGAGAACACAAACAGCGCACTCATTTCAATGAAGGAAAATGTTAATACTCCCATTTACAGCATAACGCCTTTTACTTTATTAGATTATGCGCATAAAGCAGCTTGCATTCTTTGGTTTGCAGGCTGTAATATGCGTTGTTTGTATTGCTACAATCCTGAAATCGTAATGGGAAAAGGAACTATTTCATTCGAAAAAGCGCTTACTTTTCTTCATTCCAGAAAAAACTTGTTGGACGCGGTGGTTTTTAGCGGAGGCGAATGCCTGTTGCATAAGAACAGTATTCAACTCATAACCGAAGTCAAAAAAATGGGCTTTTTGATAAAAATTGACACCAATGGTTCACGACCTGAAGTCTTACAACAATTACTTGAAAATCAATTGATCGATTATATTGCTTTGGATTTTAAGGCTATGCCCGTTCATTTTGAAAAGATAACACAGTCCAATCTTTTTCTGCCTTTTGAAAAATCGTTGCGTTTATTAGTAGAAAGTGGGCTCCCGTTTGAAGTCCGCACCACAGTACATTCGGATTTGATTGATACGAATCACATGAAAGCCATGATACAGTATTTAGAACAACATAACTATCAGGGAAATTACTATATCCAGCATTTTGTAAATGGCGCGACTACGTTAGAAAAATTGGGATATTCTGTTAAGGAATTGGAAAAGGAAAATCTTTCTACCGCGCGTATTAAAGTACATTTTAGAGGTTGATTCTAAAGTAGCATTGCTGACAAAAGCGTATCTTTAAAAATAAATAAAATTTCACATCAAGTAAGCACCGCACTTTGGGTGCTATACATCCGTTAATTCGGATTTTATATTAACATCATATGATATCAAATAAACCATTAAAAAGAGCTCCGGAACTGCAACCATTAAGTCACGATCATCATCATGGCTTGCAACTGTGTTGGAAAATACGAACGGGTTTTTCGAAGCAAATTGAACCCGATCGCATCAAAAAATATACAGATTGGTTTTTTAAAACGCATTTAAAACCTCATTTCGAACTAGAAGAAAAATACGTATTTCCTATTTTAGGTTCAGAAAATGAGCTTGTAAAAAAAGCGTTGGCGGAACATCGTCGTTTGAAACGCTTATTCAAACAAACTACAGATTTAGAAAAGTCTTTAGGACTCATTGAAGAAGAATTAGATGCACACATTCGTTTTGAGGAACGCATTTTATTTGTTGAAATCCAAAAAATAGCCACCCAAGACCAATTGGCTAAAATAAAAGAAATTCATACCGAAGAATCTTTTACAGAGAAGGACGATGATCCTTTTTGGATTTAAAAAAATAGCCAACACAAAGAATAAAGGATAGCACTTATTTCTATAAATTTGTAAAAAAACAATTATGTTTTCTAAAACCTGTGAATACGGAATCCGAGCCACCATTTTTATAGCATCAGAATCCTATCAAAATAATAGAGTTGGGCTTAGAGATATTGCAAAAAAAATAGATTCTCCCGAGGCTTTTACTGCCAAAATTTTACAAATACTATCGAGAGATAATATCATCCATTCTATTAAAGGCGTAGGTGGTGGATTTGAAATCCCAAAAGAAACCATGAGCCAAATAAAACTATCCCAAATAGTAACTGCATTAGATGGAGATCGAGTTTTTACCGGTTGTGGTCTGGGATTAAGTCACTGCTCCGAGGATCATCCTTGTCCAGTTCATGATAAATTCAAGTCCATCAGAAATGAATTGGCTTTCATGCTCGAAAACACCAATTTGGAAGAATTAGCAATGGGAATAAAATCTGGCGATACTTTCTTGCGGTATTAATAATAAGTAATCTTATATTTACAAAAACTGTTTTGTGGGAAGAAGGCATCCAAAAACATTTGATTGGAGCCGATTTATGGATACTATATACAAGTTATGGAGTATAGCTTAGAAAAACAAAGAACGCAAGAAAATATTTTTGTTGAAAAGGATCAAATTATTTCCTTTTTAGTTACAGCTCAAAGTCTGCTAAATAATCTTAAAAAAAACTATTTTGGAAAATCTATCAAAGAAAATCGAACAAATGATTAAACCTTATTTAGAAATCCAAAAGACATATAAACCCATTTTAAAAATTGAGAATAAAATAGGAGAAGTATTATTGGCT
>NZ_MTCA01000154.1:0-7499 GCF_002150205.1 Flavobacterium sp. FPG59
GTGATCTAAAGCTGCTTTTCTAAAAAAATATCCCACTAAAATAGGTAAGAAAGTGAAAAATCCGAGTCCATTTGTCACGGTACTCCAAACTGCAATACCAATAAAAATTCCAATATAAAGGCACGCAAATGTGAAAGCTGATTTTCTTTTTTTGTATTCTATAATTAGTTCCTCGTTAGTCAAGTTCTTTAGAATCATTTATATTTATTTAGGTTTAGAATTTGTTACAGTTTGGATACGAAAATACAGCAATTTAATAAATAAATTATACTTATTTTAAGTAAATTATAGTTGTGGTTTGATTGTTTTTTATGATTGATTTAACAATATCTTAAATGATTATACATGAAATAAAGTGATTATGAAAGTTTACCTTTAAATTTTAAGGAATCTAAATTAAGTAAAATAGATAAAATTTTTAATTTTTTCATGTTGTGATTAAATCAAGATATCACTTTCTAAATCTGATTTTTCTATTTCAATATCAAAACCAAGTTGTTTAACTAGTTGAATAACTAGGTTTTTGTACCAATTCTCAGATTTTGGGTGAATGTATATTTTTTCAATCAAAGTAGTCACCTCGACATTTATTTTAAGCCCTTCGTTTAATTTGATTTCACTTTCGCCAATATCAGTTATGATGCGTACTTCGCGCTCATACTGAAAACTTTTTCTTTTGAACAAAAACGGGAAAAACAAATCATCAAACGGAATGTGTTCTTTTTTATAATCGATATAGTTGACCTCGCCAATAAATTGTTTGCTGTCGTTTTCTAAATGCAGTGCCTTTTGCAAACGGCCCAAAGTAGATTGTATGGCAAGTCCTTCGGTATTTTGTGTAAAAATTTGCCACATTGCAAACGATTCGTATTCATTAATGTGCCAACTGCTAATAGCTACTTTTTCGCGATGCTTTTTGTAGTAATTTAAAAAATCAGGATTGTCTTGAGATAATTTTTTGATTTCTTCAAAAGTGGGCTCACTAAAAGTACCTTCGTATTGATCTTCAAACTTATCAGAGCGCGACATGAATAGCTATTGCGAAAGCAATAAATCTAGAAATTTAGATAAGTCTAGGTATTTCCAAACTACTGTGTTTGGGTCATCTGGAAGTTTAATCGATGCGTTGTTAACATACATAGCTTTAATTTATAGGAAATGCTTTTATGTAAAGTTCATCAATTTTTTTTACTTACGATTTAAGAATTTGTTTTTTTAGCGTTATTTTTTTGCCATTTGCCAGTATTAGTTCCATTGTGTCATTTGTATTAGCTTCTATACGCCAAGAAATAAAATCGCATTCATTTTTAAAGTCGGCTGCTTTGCGTCCGTTAACTGATAGAATTTCTTCTCCAATTGTTAAGTCTTTTGCTGTGCTTTCTGCTAGATTGCTTTTTCCGGTGATTACCAATTTGCCATTTTTCAGAAACACATCAGCATCAAAACTCAATTGCAAGGAAATAGGTTTTTTAGACAATTGCAAATGATAGGTTGACGTATTGTTATTCATTACTGTAACAGAAGTCAATTGGGAGAAAAATTTAATTCCTATCTTTTTTTCAATATCGGGTCTACTATCTGTTTTTACATTGTCAAAGCGTTTATTTCCAAGTACTAAGTTGTCAAAGGAAAGCGTTTCAAAAGTATTTATTTTCATCTCAGAAAGGCTCATGCTTATTCTTGAACTACTAATAATATCATTTTTAAGGTCTTTTTTCAGCTTTTTAAGTACAGGTTCATTAGTTGGAACTTCAAGAAAATCGTTGTAACCAGTATCGATCAAACAATTTTTTAATGTAGTACCTTGAATCGTAATGGCAGTAAAATGCCTGTTGCTTTTATAAACAATTGGTACTCCTAGCATTTCGATAGAGGGTTCAAACACAGCGTCAGAAACGTATAACAGTTTTTTGTCAAAATCAATTTTCCAATTTAGTTTATTAATGGCATTGGCGCCAAGCAAATAGGTTTCTGTGCAAGATAGAAAAGGCATGTCATGTACGATGCTTTTTACGTTATGTATATTAAATGTACCAATAGTAACCGTTTCTATAACTGCTGATTGCATGCTGTTTTGATTTTCGTTACTATCAGTGATATTTTTTATTCCAGAAATCTTAATATTAGCCGCGCTCGCTTTGCTTGTTGGAACCACACCCAATGCAGCACCAGTGTCTAACATAAAGTCGGTTGGTACTCCGTTTAGTTTTCCTTTAAAAATCAGTAAACTTGATTTTAAGCTAAACGGAATCGAATCTATTTTTGTGTTTTGAGCGTAATTGACAACTGAAAAACTCAAGAATAATATTGCTGCAAAAATTCTTTTCATAACTAAATATTTTTTGGATTTGATTTTAGTTTTTTAATCGATCGTGAAATAAAAATACCGCCTAAAATGCCAGGTAAACTCCAAGCAACCACATCTGGTAAAAAAGTATTGTTGACTACAATAAAAGCCGTAAACGCAGCAATATAGGCACCTGTCATGCGGCCAATATGATTTTTTAAACTGTATAAAGAATCGGTAACTTTGCCTATGTAGGCTTTATACTCTATGTAGCACAATCGTAAACTAGCAGTTCCAAATAGTAGAAATACGATACCAAAAACTTGTTTGGCTAATACATAACGAATGCCAATGTAATAAAAAATCGCTGAACAAATCAACATGGCAATCGTTAACAATGCATCGCCAAGTTGCGGTTTCTGACCCAAATGGGCTTTTTTTAATTGTATCATTCTGTACCCCGAAACCGCCAAGTAAATTGTAAAAACACCCACGATAAAAAGAAATAAATTAGGATGTACGTACGATAAGTAAAAAGCACACAATCCGGTGCTGACCATTGCTACGGTAAAAATCAAACCAATTCTTTTATGAATTCGGTCCCCTTTTTTACGAATTAAAACAACGGTACCCAATAGTAAACCGGTAAAACCAGAAAGAATGTGCAGCACTAAGATAATTTTGAATAGCATAACAGATTGTTTTAAATGAAAAAGGTTACGTAAATATATTGCTATCTTACGTAACCTTTAAAAAATATATACTGAAATGTCTTACCTCAATGCTGAGTTGTCGATTTTAACTACTCAAGCGATTGCAAACTCACTAGTTTATTGTAAACACCTTGCAGCGCAATCAATTCTTCGTGGTTTCCTTGCTCTACAATTTTTCCTTTTTGCATCACGACAATGACATCTGCTTTTTGAATTGTGGATAATCTATGAGCAATAACAATTGAAGTTCTGTTTTGCATCATGTTCTCAAGTGCAACTTGAACAAATTTTTCGCTTTCGGTATCCAATGCTGAGGTTGCTTCATCCAAAATCATAATCGGTGGATTTTTCAAAACTGCACGAGCGATAGACAAACGTTGTTTTTGTCCTCCAGATAATTTATTTCCACTGTCGCCAATGTTCGAGTGAATTCCTTTTGGTAGATCTTGTACAAACTCAAAGGCGTTCGCAATTTTCAAAGCTTCAATAATTTCCTCATCGGTAGCATTTGGTTTTCCCAATGCTATATTGGCTTTGATGGTATCATTAAATAAAATACTGTCTTGTGTTACCAATCCCATTAAACCACGTAACGATTGCAAATCAAGATCCTTAATGTCTGTTCCGTCAATTGAAATCGTACCTTCATTTACATCATAAAAACGAGTTAGTAAATTAGCAATGGTACTTTTTCCGCTACCAGATTGTCCAACAAGCGCCACCGTTTGTCCTTTTTTTACTTGCAACGAAAAGTTTTTTAGCACTTTTTCGTCTTCGTATTTAAAGTTGATGTTTGAAATAGTGATATCCGATTCAAATGCATCTTTTTGAACAGCATTTTCTTTAGATGTGATTTCGTTTTCCACATCTAAAACCTCAAAAACACGTTCAGCAGCAGCCAAACCGTTTTTCACAGAATAAGATGCTTTTGAAATGGCTTTGGCTGGAGTTAAAATATTGAATGCCATTGTTAAATACACAATAAACGAAGCGCCATCAATTGTTTTATCATTTAAAACTAAAATTCCTCCGTAAAAAAGCAAAATTGCAATCGTAGTTACTCCCAGAAATTCGCTTAATGGTGTGGCTAAGTTATTTCGGCTTCCGATACTGTTGTTTAAATTTAACAAACGAGTGACAGATTCATTAAAGCGACCTTTAAAAGAAGGTTCGGCATTATAGCTTTTTATAACTTTTAAACCACCTAAAGTTTCTTCAACTACAGAAATTAAAGAGCCACTTTCTTTTTGTGCTTCTCTGGATTGGCTTCTTAAATTTTTAGCTAATTTAGAAATGATGTAACCCGAAATAGGCATGAAAATCAGTACGAATAATGTTAATTTGGCACTTATGGCAAACATCGTTCCCAATGCAAAAATAATAGTTAAAGGTTCTTTTACTACCAATTCTAAAATGGAGAAAAATGAGTTTTGAACCTCGTTGACATCGCCTAGCATGCGCGCCATCATATCACCTTTTCTTTTTTCAGAATAGTAGGAGATAGGCAATTCAATAATTTTGGCATACATAGATCTTCTCAAATCCTTCAATACACCGTTTTTTAAGTGCATGATGTGATAGGAAGCCAAATAGTTGAATAAGTTTTTAATGAAAAACGTAGTGATGACCATGGCTACCACAAGCAATAAAACAACCTCAGTGCTTTCATTTTCTTGTAAAGATGAAACTTTAAAGTTTATATATTCTATTACATATTCCTTAAGATAAGCTAGTCCTTTGTATACAGGTTGAGTAAATTCTTCTTCATCTTCTGTTTTCCTAAAAAGCACCTGCAAAACTGGAAATAAGGTCAATAAAGATATTGTACTAAACAAAGCATACAAAATATTATAAATCACATTCCAAATAATATGTGATTGATAGGGTTTTGTAAAAGGTATTAATTTTTTTATGTTTGGATCCATTAGTTTAATTGCATTGCAGTAATAATGTTGGCGATTTTTTGGTCCAGAATTGCTTCTACTTCTTCAAAATCTTCAACAGCATTTAGTGTAGTATTTACACTGATATAAAATTTAATTTTTGGTTCGGTACCACTTGGTCGAGCACATATTTTAGAACCGTCTTCGGTATAGTAAATCAATACATTAGATTTTGGAATCGTCATGGTTGATTCAGTACCATCCAATAAGTTTTTAGCAATACTTGATTGGTAATCTTCTACCATGATCACTCTTTCGCCGTTGATTTCTTTCAAAGGATTTTCACGTAAGTCAATCATCATTTGTGTGATTTCCTGCAAACCTTCCATTCCTTTTTTAGTGATTGATACCAAGTGTTCTTTGTAAAAACCGTTGTCTACATACAATTTAACTAGTTCTTGGTATACAGTACTTCCATTGGCTTTGGCTTGAGCCGCCATTTCGCAAACCAAAAGTGTTGCTGCAACAGCATCTTTATCGCGTACAGCATCTCCCACCATATATCCAAAACTCTCTTCGCCACCACCTATGAACTCTAGTTCTGGGAAATCTTTGATCATTTTGGCAATCCATTTAAAACCGGTCAAACCTACTTTGCATTCTACGCCATAATTGGTGCCAAGTTCCATCATCATAGGAGTCGATACAATCGTAGAACCAATAAATTGTTTTCCGTTAATTTTTCCAGCTTTTTTCCATTGCTCTAGCAAGAATGCGGTCATCAAAACCATAGTTTGATTTCCGTTCAACAATACCATTTTACCCTCGTTATTTCGCACAGCAACTCCTAATCTGTCACAATCTGGATCAGTACCCACAACAATATCTGCTTGGGTTTTATCTGCCAATTCAAGTGCCATCGTCAATGCTTCTGGCTCTTCAGGATTTGGCGATTTTACTGTTGGGAAATCTCCATTTGGCACGCGTTGTTCCTCAACAATATGTACATTATTATAACCAGCTTGAGCTAAAGTTTCAGGGATGATAGTTATTGAGGTACCATGTAATGAGGTAAACACAATATTTAAATCGTCTTTTGCTGTTTGCAAAGTGTTAAAACTTGCATTTGCAATAGATGAGGCTATAAATGCGGCATCAATAGCGGTGTCAACATAATGAATTAAATCTTCATTTGCTGTAAACTGAATTTGATCGTAGGTCAATTTTTCAATAACATCAATAATACCTTTGTCTTGTGGCGGAACAATTTGACCACCATCTTGCCAGTATACTTTGTATCCGTTGTATTCAGGTGGGTTGTGAGATGCCGTAAGTACAATTCCGCATTGGCATCCCAAATGTTTTACTGCAAAAGACAATTCTGGTGTAGGTCTCAATTCCGAAAATAAATATACTTCAATCCCGTTTGCCGAAAAAACATCAGCAACCACCTTTGCAAGCGTATCACTGTTTTTTCTACAATCGTAAGCAATAACTGCTTTTAATGGTTGGTTCGGAAAAGTAGTGTGCAAGTAATTTGACAATCCTTGTGTGCTTTTTCCAAGTGTATATTTATTAATACGGTTGTTTCCTACGCCCATTACACCGCGCATTCCTCCAGTTCCAAATTCTAAGTTTTTGTAAAAACTTTCCTCTAAATATTTTGGAGAATTAGATATCATCTCTTTTACAGCCACTTGTGTAGCGTTATCAAATGTTGGTGTAAGCCACTCATTTACCGCATCTAGAATGTTTTGTTTGATTTCCATTTGATGTATTTTTTAATTTTTTAGGAGCTATTTCCTGCTATTTGTTACAATCTTTTATTCGCCGCGGCGCTAAAAGGATTTCCACTGCTATCAGGGCTAGGGTTCGTCCCGTTGTATGTCGTTTTTATAACCAATTTTATTTCTTTCAATTTCATTGATAATATTTATATCTTTATCAACTAAATAATTTAAAGCTTTATAAATATCTGGAAATTGGCTTTCTATTGCCACAATTCTTTCTTTTAGTTCACTGTAGGTCAAATTAAATTGTCTGAGCGTAACAAAAGCTCTTATTATTGAGATGTTTATTGCTATCGCTTTTTCACTACTTAAAACACTTGAAAGCATCGCTATTCCTTGTTCTGTAAAGGCAAAAGGCATGTACCTAACACCTCCTCTTTTTGAGGTAACAATTTGTGACCTCAAACTATTAAACTCTATTTCTGATAGTTCAAACATAAAATCTTCAGGAAATCGAGTAATGTTTCTTCTAATTGCTTGTTTTAATGCTTTATTTTCTACGTTATACAACAAGGCTAAATCAAAATCAAGCATTACTCTTTGACCTCTAATCTCAAATATTTTGTTTTGTATGATCTCTATTTCCATTTATTTGTAAATGTTAAGTGAAAAAATATACTTAAAATCTGATTTTAAAATGTTATCTCAAAATGAAAGGGTGCTGCTTTGAAGTATTTTTTAAAGGATGAGGATTAAGTTTTACAGTGCTTGCATTAGACTATATTAACTAAGTCAAATTAAATTTTTTTTGCTGACCAAATTTTTTTTACCGAATGGCTTCCACTTTTTATACAATTAAAATTTACCTTTAGTATCACTACACTAT
>NZ_MTCA01000245.1:0-4383 GCF_002150205.1 Flavobacterium sp. FPG59
TACTTAAATCTAAAGCGCCATCAAAAGTCATTTTCAAATTAGGATCATCAATCTGGATGTCTCCAATGTAATTAGGACTCGCAAGATTACCGTTTAAAGTAATATTTGTATAATTATAACCTTTAAACTCTATTTGGCTAACTTGACCATTCACCGCAGTGTTCAAATATTTTTGATTAAACCCTTGACCATCAACGTTAATATCAAGAGAAACTTTTCCTAAATCTTTCTGATCAATCATAGTCCCTAGATCAAAATCTTCTAAGATTACAGTACCAATGTAGGAAGCTTTATCAATTTCATTGATATTATTAATGTATAAATCTGAAGTTACCTTCCCTAAAGCTGTCATCATAGAAAAATCAGCTTCAACGGCTGTTGTTGTAACAGATGCTGTACCTTCAGTTGTAAAACGTCCTAATTTTTGCAGAGAAGTAGGCAGTTTATTGCCTAAAATGTTAGGCAAAATAACCACTAAATCCTCATAAGTAGAAGTTAATTTATCAAACTTAGAAAACATTGAAAATTGCTGCCCTTTTCTAGCAAATAAATTCTTGAAATTGATATCTCCTATTAACTGTGTTTTTCGATCATCAATTAAATTCAACTTATAAAACTGCAAATCATTCAGCGTTCCCTTGATCTTTGATTTTAAATTGAAATGTTGGTTTTTACCTAATTCTTTGTAAAAATGCCGAATATCATTAGATGCAATAGATGCCGCATCAAGTTGAATATCAAATACTACTTTATCATTAAAATTAGAAAAATCTTCAATTTTATACTTCAGAACAACTTCTCCTTTGAGTGAGGATTCCTTAGTTTGCAAATCTAGATTTTCAAGTTTGATATTTTTTTTGGAATATGAAAATTTGGATTTCAAATTTTTAACATACAATCCTCTAAAATCTAGAAAGGACATCTTATTAATACTGGTAGAAACTTCTGGTCCAAAAATTAAAAAATCAGTAACCGATGCATTCAATTTTGTGAAATCTACATCTTTTGGGATTTCTCTGTTTTCATCAATTAATATAAACCTTCCATCATAAATTTGTAAAGTATTGGCTTTTAATAAAAACTTTCGACTGGAACGTTTTCCAGTTTCAAATGAATTAATGAATTTATCAATATTGGTCTCTTTTTCACCCTTGTATGTTTTTAGGTTAAAAAGTAATCCGTATACATCCAGATTATCAAAAATAAGATCTCCATTCAGCATTTTTTTGCCTTCAAGAATAGTGGTAGCAATGCGCTCAGAATATATCAAAGTATCCTTTCGGTGATCTCTAATTAGGACATTTTTAAATTTAACACCTCCAAAAACAGAAATTGAAACACCTTCAACATTTATATTAGTACCAAAATCTTTATTTACAGTATCTGTAAAATAACGTGCAATGCGAGTTTGCACGGCAGGCATTGTAAGAGCAATACCTGCAATAAGCAGCAATACTACTAGCCCAAGCAACACCCGAAAAACTATTTTAATTACTTTTTTGATACTTAATTGAATTTATTCATTTAAAATTTAATTTTGCTTTTGCAAACACAACTTCCTTTGCTAAAAATTCTCTAATTTTGAAAATTACAAATGTTATCCGTACAACACGTACAAATTGTAACTCAAAATTCATACCCATTTATGCAAAATCCTGAGGTTTTTATACTTGCAATAGAAAGTTCTTGCGATGATACCGCCGCTGCAGTTTTAAAAAACGACAAAGTACTATCAAATGTTGTAGCAAACCAACTTATTCACAATCAATACGGGGGTGTTGTTCCTGAACTTGCCTCTAGAGCTCATCAACAAAACATTGTTCCTGTAGTAGATGCTGCACTTAAAAAAGCAAATATACAAAAAGAACAGCTATCTGCAATTGCATTCACACAAGGTCCTGGCCTTATGGGCTCCTTGCTGGTAGGAAGCTCTTTTGCAAAATCATTGGCTCTAGCCTTAAACATTCCGCTTCTTGCAATAAATCACATGCAAGCTCATGTTTTAGCGCATTTTATTGATGAAGAAGGATTTGAAAAACCAAGCTTTCCATTTTTAGCATTAACTATAAGTGGAGGCCATACTCAAATTATAAAGGTAGAAGATTATTTTACCATGACCATAATTGGCGAAACCACTGATGATGCTGTAGGCGAAGCATTTGATAAAAGTGCCAAAATCCTTGGACTTCCCTATCCTGGCGGTCCTTTAATAGACAAATATGCTCAACTAGGTAACCCAAAAGCATTTCCATTTACTAAGCCTAAGGTGGCTGGATTAGATTTTAGTTTTTCAGGATTAAAGACTGCAATTCTCTATTTTATTCAAAAGAAAACTGCCGAAAATCCAAATTTTGTAACGGAAAACCTAAATGATATTTGCGCATCAATACAGCATACTATTATAGAAATTTTAATGGATAAAATAAAGCTTGCTGTAAAAGAAACAGGTATTAAACAAATTGCAATTGGAGGCGGCGTATCTGCAAACTCCGGCATAAGGACTACTTTAAAGGAAACCGAAAAAAAATACGGTTGGAAAACCTATATACCAAAATTTGAATACACAACCGATAACGCTGCAATGATAGGAATTGTAGGATATCAAAAATATTTATCACAAACATTTGAAAACTCTAATGTAGTTTCAAAAGCTAGAATACAATTTTAAAAAAACTATGCAATTATTTTACAACCCTACAATAGATGAAAACACTCAAAATTTTTCATTTGACAAAGAAGAAAGCAAACACATAATAAAAGTTTTACGCAAGAAAGATGCGGATATTCTTCATGTTACTAATGGTAATGGTTTATTGTTTACAACCCAAATAACATTAGCATCAGACAATAAATGCACTGTTGATATTATTTCGTTTATACAAATAGCACCTTCAACTTTTAAACTTCATCTTGCAGTTGCTCCTACCAAAATGAACGACCGTTACGAATGGTTCCTTGAAAAAGCAACCGAAATTGGAGTTCATGAAATCACACCTGTGTTTTGTGATCGATCAGAACGAAAAAACATTAATAAAGAACGTTTTGAAAAAATAGTGTTAACTGCTATGAAACAATCAAACGCCGTTTTTTTACCAAAAATAAATGATGCTGTATCTTTTAAAGATTTTATAAAACTCAATCCTTCAGGTGTAAAAATCATAGCACATTGCGAGGAAACTGAAAAAAAATCATTGAAAAATATCTTACAAAAAAACCTAGACTATACCATTTTGATAGGTCCAGAAGGAGATTTTTCAGAAAAAGAAATACAACTAGCACTCGAAAATGAATACACTCCTGTGATGCTAGGCGAAACACGATTAAGAACTGAAACTGCTGCAATTGTTGCCTGTCACAGTGTTATTTTCACAAATGAAAACTAAAATCAATTCTATGAAACATTTTTTTTATTTCATAATCCTTTTTAGCTCCAGCTTATTTGCGCAGGAAATTGCATTAGTAAAATACAGCGGTGGCGGAGATTGGTATGCAAATCCTACTTCATTGCCTAACTTAATTAAATTTTGCAACAGCACAATCAATACCCGCATTAAACAAAAACCAGCTACTGTTGAAACATCAAGCCCTGATTTATTGTCTTATCCTTATATTCATTTAACAGGGCATGGCAATGTAGTTTTTAATGAAACCGAAGTTAGTAATCTTAGAAATTATTTAGTAGCAGGTGGTTTTTTGCATGTTGATGACAACTACGGCATGGATCAATATATTAAAAAAGAAATAAAGAAAATTTTTCCAAATACAAATTTGGTAGAAATACCTGCAACACATCCCATTTTTCAAAAACCATTTACTTTCCCAAATGGACTACCCAAAATTCATGAGCATGACGGCAAAAGACCACAAGCTTTTGGAATATTTATCGAAAATAAACTTGTTTTATTATACACCTATGAAAGTGATCTAGGTGACGGTTGGGAAGACCCAGAAGTAAACAATGACCCTAAAGAAGTACGTGATAAAGCACTAAAAATGGGTGCAAATATCATTAATTACATTTTTAACAATTAATTCTATTTTTATTAATTAGGGTAAATTCCATGAAATTCATAATAGGCATCTAAATTAAGTATCTATCTTAATTTAGATGCCTATTGTTTATTCATAAATCAAAATACAATCCTTTATATACTTGCTGCACAGTCTATAAGACAACAAGAACTTTTTTTGAGTAAAAAAGCTCCCCTAATTCCATAACTTCTAAATAACGAAATTAGATATTTCTTATTAAATTAATGAATATTTAAACAATATGATATTTTACTTCCTAAATTACTTTCGTATTCTTAGATTGAAATTGATTTTACACATTTTTTAAAGGATACTATATCAGAAAATTCACGATTTTAAAAAAAATTAAAA
>NZ_MTCA01000221.1:0-5056 GCF_002150205.1 Flavobacterium sp. FPG59
AAAGCACACGCAGTAGGCGCTGCAGTTTTGATAGATGGTGCACAAGCTGTTCCGCATTTAAAACCTGATGTACAAGAACTAGATTGTGATTTCTATGTTTTTTCAGGACATAAATTGTGCGGACCAACAGGTACCGGTATTTTATACGGTAAAGAGGAATGGTTGAATAAATTACCGCCTTATCAAGGTGGTGGTGAAATGATCAAAGAAGTGACTTTCGAGAAAACAACTTATGCTGAACTACCTCATAAATTTGAAGCAGGGACGCCTAATATTGCTGGAGGAATTGCATTAGGAACTGCGGTTGATTATATGAACTCGATTGGTTTTGACAACATTCAGCAGCAAGAAAAAGAATTGCTAGAGTATGGAACCCAACAATTATTAACCATTGAAGGTTTGAAAATTTACGGTACTGCCAAAGAAAAAACATCTGTGATTTCATTTAATATAGAAGGAATTCACCCGTACGATATTGGCACCATAATTGACAAATTAGGAATAGCGGTGCGCACAGGACATCATTGTGCACAACCGATCATGAATTTCTTTGAGATTCCTGGCACCATAAGAGCTTCGTTTGCGTTTTACAATACCAAAGAAGAAATTGATAGCCTAGTTGCCGCCGTAAAAAGAGCCCAAAATATGCTTGCTTAACGCTTAAACACAACCTTATGAAAACAGTACTAGCTTTAGTGGCCACCGTGATTCTTGGATCTACTTGCAGTAACAAGAAACAATCTGATTTAGAAAACACAGCGATCGAGTACACGGCTAATACGAGAGGTTTTTATCAAAAAATTACCGTTGTCAACCAAGAATTGAGTGTAAGTAAAGACAGAAATGAGACTGAAAAACCTACCACAACTCCCATTTCTGATGCGGATTGGAAGGAACTTGTAACGGATTTTCAAACTATTGAACTTGACAAAGTGGAAACATTAAAAGCACCTTCTGAAAAACGATTTCATGACGGAGCTGCCATTGCGAATCTAAAAATAGTTCATAAGGAAAAAACATATCAAAGCACATCATTTGATCATGGTACTCCACCAAAAGAAATTGAAAAATTAGTTAACAAAATCAATGCTTTAGCCGAGAAAAATTAATTACGAACACACATGACTATAAAAAATATACAAGAGGAAATAGTAGAGGAATTCTCGATGTTTGATGATTGGATGGATCGTTACGAATACATCATTGAACTGGGGAAAAAGCTACCGCTTATCAAAGAAGAATTTAAAACAGAAGATAACATCATCAAAGGCTGTCAATCAAAAGTTTGGCTACAAGGTGAGCAAGCCGATGATAAAATTGTGTTCACTGCCGATAGTGATGCTATTTTAACCAAAGGAATTATTGCCATTTTGATTCGCGCTTTTAGCAATCAAAAAGCTGCCGACATTCTATCTGCCGATATGGATTTTATTGATGAAATTGGCCTAAAAGAACATTTATCACCCACTCGTGCAAATGGTTTAGTTTCGATGATAAAAAACATCAAAATGTATGCTTTGGCTTTTGATGCAAAGAACTAAATTTCTTTAAACCATATAAGACATATAAGGTCACATAAGTTAAAATAAAATCGGAAATGAATAAAATAAAACTTAGAAGACTCCATTTTACTTAAAAGTGTTTTTAGGAATGTAATAAAATAAAAAGTATGACAAAAACTTATCTAAAAGATTTAGTTTACCAAGTTAATGGTGCGGCTATTGAAGTCCATAAATACCTTGGCCCAGGTCTTTTAGAAAGTATTTATCATACTTGTTTGAAAAAGGAATTAACAATAAGAGGTATTGAATTCGAAACAGAACTTAAAATACCAGTATGTTACAAAGGTTTAGCACTTGAAACAGGCTTAAGGTGTGATTTATTGGTTGAAAAAAGTTTAGTGGTAGAACTTAAAGCATTAGATAAAGTGCTGCCGATTCATGAAGCCCAAATTTTGACTTACATGAAATTGCTAGAAATCCCAATAGGATTACTACTGAACTTTAATGTAACTCATATTTTTAAAGAAGGTCAAAAAACCTATGTCAATGAAAAATATCGATATCTCAACGATTAAGCGAAGGACGTAAATGACTTTAAGTTACTTATATGGTTGTAAAAAATTATACACACACCAATGCCGATCTAGCCACGTAAAAATATTAAAAGTCAAAACGGTTAAATTGAAAATAAACACAAAACTTAAATGACCTTATGTGACTTATATGGTTTAAAAGATTATAAATATAAATTGTTGAAACATGACACAAGAAATAGACACTAACGAATTAGGAGAAGCAATCGTAAAAAAATTAAAAACTATCTATGATCCAGAGATTCCTGTAGATATTTACGAATTAGGATTGATTTATGACGTAATGGTAAATACAGATTACGAAGTAAAAGTTCTTATGACACTTACCTCACCAAATTGCCCCGTTGCAGAAAGTTTACCAAAAGAGGTAGAAGATAAAATTAAATCTATCGAGCATGTAAAAGATGCCGAAGTTGAAATTACTTTTGATCCGCCTTGGAGCAAAGATTTGATGAGTGAAGAAGCTAAATTAGAATTGGGAATGTTGTAAAATTTGTTTCAGGTTTAAAGTTTAAGGTTGACCAACTTTAAACTTTAAACTTTAAACCTTTTAAACTTTTCGAAATGGAAGAAATAATCAATAAAGTAGCCAATAGTGTACTCGAAGTTTTCGATCTTGAGGATTATTATCCAAAAGGGATTCGTACGCAAATTGACATCTCAAAATGGCTTGCTGAAGGATTTTTATTAAGAGAAAAAGATTTCAGAGAAAGCCTCAAAAATCACTATTGGTCTCAATACCAAGATCATTATGTAGCCATTCATTGCAGTACTGATGCAATTGTTCCGGCTTGGGCATCTATTTTGGTGGCAACGCATGTAGCGCCTTTTGCAAAAAAAACAATCAACGGAACATTAGAAGATCTTGAAGCTTCCTTATTCGAAGAATTACTGCCAAAAATTGACTATTCGGTTTATCAAGACAAACCCGTTATCTTGAAAGGATGTTCAAAAAAACCAGTTCCAACTCGTGCTTATGTAGTTGCAGTACAACATTTACAGCAAGTAGCCCGAAGTATTATGTATGGCGAAGCTTGTTCAGCTGTGCCATTGTTTAAGACTGGTAAAAAAGAGTAACTCTTGTGTTTAACGTGAACATCCGCAAGACTGTTTTTTGATTTTTTGTCAAAAAAGGATTTGATTTTAATGCATCAAAAGCACCTGTTTTTAAATGCTTAATTTTAATTTGATTTTTTTTTTTGGGGTATTCATCAAGTTTCCATTTTAAGAAAAAAACATCATCTAGCTATTAAACGAACATTTTTGTGTTGCTGGATTTGGGTGTATTCTACAATAGAATTGATTACTTAGAAATCTAAAAGTGCCATCAAGAAATCACCTTCTGAATTTAAAATATTCGGTTAAAGGATGTTTCTTGTTTTTCAACATTTCAGAAACGAGTTCCATTCCAATGACTGAGAAGGTGATGCCGTTTCCGCCAAATCCCAAAACAAAATACGCGCTAGGAAAATTGGGATGTTTGCCAATGTAGGGCAATCCGTCCTTGGTTTCACCAAAAGTACCTGCCCAAACAAAATCTGTTCTAAAATCATAATCAGGTAAAATTTTCTTTAGATATTTGGTCAGTTTAGCAGACTTTTCGTTAAGTAAGGAATCTCTTTTTGCAGCGTCTACTAAATCTTCATCTTCTCCGCCAATAAGCAATCGATTGTCATCTGTGGTTCGCATATACATGTAAGGTTCTGCTGTGTTCCAAAACAGCGTGTCGTTAAGATGCGATTGATCGTCTTCAAAACATTCGCCCACAATGGCATAAGTAGATAGTAATTTTACAAACTTGTCTTTAATAATTTCGGTACTTTCAAAACCGTTGCAGTAGAGTATTTTTTTAGCAGTAATAGTAGTGCCATGTTCCGTTAAAACGGTTACGCCATTTTGTGTGTAGGTAATTTTTTTAATGTCGGTTTTATCAAAAACCTGCAATCCTTTTTTATGATTGTACGCTAGAATATCATGTGCTAATTGGAAAGCATCTATACTGCCGCCTTGCTCAGACAAGATACCGCCATGCGAATGTTTGATTTTAAATTTTTTATCAATTTCTTCCGCCTCTAGCCATTTTACAGGCATTCCAATTTTTTTTCGTGCTTCAAATTCTTTTTTTAACCAGGCAACATCTTTCTTTAAAGCGGCAAAATAAAGGGATTCTTTTTTCTTGAAACCACAATCTGATTTTACTTGTTGCACGATTTTCTTCAAATCATCAATTGATTTGTAACACGCCCAATAACTTTCAACGGCCGCTTTTTCGCCAATCAAATCTATAAGCTGGTACAACGGCACATCAATCTCATATTGCAACATGGATGTTGTAGCCGACGTGCTTCCGTGACCAATTTCTCTGCGATCAATAAGCACGGTTTTGTAACCATCTGCCATGCATTGATGCGCAATTAGACTACCAGTTATTCCACCTCCCACAATAAGAACTTCTGTGTCCAAATTTTCTCTTACTGAGGGATAGGAATTGATGATTCCATTTTTTACCAACCAAAAAGGTTCACTTGATTTTAGTTTCATGGCGTTTTAGCTTTTATCAAATGTAATGATATTGAGGACGCTACATTTATTTTTTAAAGTTATTATGTTACATAATTATAAGATGATTTCTGGTGTGTTTTTTATGAAACGATTGTTTTTTGAATGGAAGTACGGGGTTTCTTAGTACGAAAAATTAGAAAATAAAGATGCTGTAAAACATCAATTTTGCGGTTTTTATATGCTTAATCAGCCTAAATTTCTAGTAATAGAGTCAATATCACTTGTTTTTCTATATTTTCAAACACCAGGAACCAATCAAAACAGTTTTAATCCAGATTTGAAATCTCAAAAAACCGTAAAATTTTAACATAAAAACCGTAAAATGGAGTGAAACTAATGTTATAGCTTTGGAAAAATATGTTGTTAAAATTTTCTAGAAGTCGTTACTTAGTATAACCC
>NZ_MTCA01000222.1:0-4952 GCF_002150205.1 Flavobacterium sp. FPG59
TAAATGTAATGAAAATTAGAAAACGTTTTCGTGTAACATATTATTGAACAAAAGATGTCGTTCGTTTAAAAAACGATACTGTTGGTATAATTTATTTTTTTTAACAAAATCTTAAAGATAATTTTATATTATAACTAACTAATACATTAAAAAAAATGAAACAAATTTTATTAATCGTTATGATTATTTTTGCTTCGCAACTTTCATTTGCGCAAGTAAAAACGCTCAAAGGAACGGTAACTGATGCCAGCGGTATGCCAATTCCTTCTGCAAATGTTCAAGTACAGGGAGAATCAAAAGGAGCAACCACTGATTTTGATGGTAATTTTGCTATCCAAGTAAGTGTGGGTAAAACTTTAGTAGTATCTTATTTAGGATATGAAACGAAATCGGTAGTAGTTGGTGATGCAGATACTATTAAAATAATATTGAACAGTGGTGCTACAACAGCATTAACCGAAGTTGTAGTAACTTCATTAGGGATTAAGAAAACAAGAAAATCTCTTACTTATGCTGCTCAAGAGTTAAAAGGTGAAGAGTTAACAAGAGTAAAAGACGCGAACATTATTAATACTATAGCAGGTAAAATTGCTGGTGTTGCTGTAACAAGAAGTTCTGGTGGTACTGGAGGATCTACTAAAGTAGTTATTCGTGGTAATTCTTCTGTAAGCAATAACCAGCCATTATATGTTATAGATGGTATTCCTTTATATAATGGATCAGCAGGACAACCAAACAATGCTTTTGGGGATACAGCTGGTGGAAACCGTGATGGTGGGGATGTAGTTTCTTTGATTAATCCAGATGATTATGAAGGAATGACTGTTTTGAAAGGTGCAGCAGCATCGGTTTTATATGGTTCGCAAGGAGCAAATGGCGTAGTATTATTGTCTTCTAAAAAAGCAAAACAAGGTAAAGCTCAATTAAAAGCTTCTTCTGTATCCACATTTGAATCAGCTGCTTACTTACCAAAATTCCAAAATGATTATGTTGCGGTTGCAGGTGGTGAAGAAACTTGGGGAGCAAAGCAAAAAGTAAATGATCACGTAAAAGATTTTTTTGAAACTGGAAGTACTCAAATTTCTTCGGTTAATTTCACAACAGCTTCTGATGTGGCATCTACTTCATTATCTTATGCAAATACAACAGGATCTGGGATTATTCCTGGAAATGGTTTGAAACAAAATAATTTTGGTTTCCGTCAATCAGGTAAATTATCGGATAAATTAACTGTTGCTGCAAATGCAAATTATACTACACGTACTGTAAATAATAGACCAGTAAATGGTTTGTACTTTAACCCATTGACGGGTGTATATTTAATGCCAAGAGGGAATGACTTTAACGAATATAAAAAGAATTTCGAAGTTTTTAACCCTACTAGAAATATGAATGTTCAAAATTGGATGACTAATAGAGATATTATGCAAAATCCTTTTTGGGGAATCAACAGAAACAAATCTGAAGATACGAATCAATTTTTTAATGGAAACTTAGCTTTAGATTATAAAGCAACAGATTGGTTATCTATTGCCACTAGATATAGTTATAATAGAGTTGAAAGTGGATTTACAAAAGAAGTTTTTGCTACTACTCAAGGTACATTATCTCATATAAATGGTAGATATATTGACATCAATAACTTGAGTACTCAACGTTATGCTGATTTAATCGCTACCATTAATACTAAATTTAATGATGATTTTAGTTTTAATGCTAATATCGGTTCAAGTATCACGAATACTTTGGCTAATAAAAGAACAACATTAGATTCTGGAATTGGTGGAGGTTTGCAAATTGCGAACTGGTTTACTTTGGGTAATTTTGTAAATAACGCATTAAACTTACAAACTGTTGATTCAAGAAAAGAAGTTCAATCAGTTTTTGCAGCAACAACTTTTGGATACAAAGAGATGTTATTCTTAGACTTGGCAGCAAGAAATGACTGGTCTTCTACATTGGTTAATACTGACAACACAGGATTTTTCTACCCATCTGTTGGGGTAACAGCTATTCTTAGTGAAATGGTAAAAATGCCAGAATTTGTAAATTACGGTAAAGTGCGTGCTACTTATGCTCAAGTAGGTAATGATATTTTTCCATTCGTAACTTCTCCAACTTATGGTTTTACAATTGAAGGTAATAAGCCAGCTACAGTTGCTCCACAACCAGGAACCTCTTTGCGTCCTGAGTTAAAATCTGAGATTGAAATCGGAACGGAATGGAGAATGTTTGACAACCGTTTAGTATTTGAATTGTCTTACTATAATTCAAATACTAAACACCAATATTTACAAGTTTTAGCGCCACCAACAAATCCATTAGGAGTTAAATATTACGGAATTAATGCAGGAAGTATTTCTAACAAAGGTTTTGAAGCTGTAGTAACCGGTAAAATTATTAAAGGAAATAAATTCTCTTGGGATGCAACAGTAAATTATTCTAAAAATATAAATAAAGTAGAAGAAATTCCAGCAGAATTAGGAGGAAAAGTAATCTTGACAGAAGCTGGAGTAAATAACTACAGATATGTATTACAGCAAGGTAAACCATTTGGTGTTATTGAAGGAGTAAATATTAAGAGAGATGCACAAGGTAAAGTATTATTGAATGCTGATGGAACTATTCAAAAAACAGAATTTGAAGAAGTAGGAAACTCTAATCCAGATTTTATGTTAGGTTTTTCTAACTCATTCAAAGTAGGTTCGTTTTTTGCGAATGTATTAGTTGATGCAAGATTTGGTGGAGAAGTAATGAGCTTGACAGAAGCTACAAACGACGAGTTTGGTGTTTCAAAAGCAACTGGTGACGCAAGAAATGCAGGAGGTGTAGCTATTAATGCAGTTTATCCAAACGGAAATGCTTATTCAGGTAAATATCCTGCAGAAAGTTATTACAAACAAGTTGGTGGTAGAGCTGGAGCAACAGGAGAATATGTATATGATGCTACAAATGTAAGTTTAAGAGAGGTTTCTGTTGGATATACATTCAACACTAAAAAAATACCATTTTTGCAATCAGCAAGCTTGTCTTTAATTGCTAGAAACTTAGGATTTATCTACAAAGATGCTCCTTTTGACCCAAACATTTCATTAAGTACTGGTGAAGGTTTACAAGGGATAGATGTTTATGGAATGCCATCTACAAGAAGTATAGGTCTTAACTTAAACGTAACTTTCTAATTAAAAAAACATGAAATTAAATACAATTAAAAAAACAGCTATTTGTGTTTCCTTACTCGCAGCAGTAAGTTGTACAAACAATTTTGAGGATATTAATACCAATCCAACGGGTATTACTGAGGCGCAATATGAACAAGATTTTAATAATATCAAAGGTGCTTTTGCTCCTATGTTTAATAACATTATTGTCTTGACTCCAGAATGGAAATACCAAGTGCAACAAGGGCTTCAAGGTGATATTTGGTCTGGTTATATGGCTACAGGTACTGCTTTTAGAGGAGGAACCAATAACACTACTTATGATTTAGTTGATGGATGGAATGGTTTTGCATGGGGAGCTGCTTATGGTGATGTAATGTATAATGCCTATTCTGTTGAACAAAAAGCCAAAGGGAAATACGATCAATTTTATGCTTTAGCTTTGATTTTGAAAGTGGAAGGAATGCATAGAGTTACAGATACCTATGGACCAATAGTTTATTCAAAATTTGGAACTACTGATAAAACAATTGGATATGACTCACAGGAAGAAGTATACAATTTGATGTTCAAAGAATTGGATTTTGCAGTTACTGATTTGACAAAAAGAGTAGATGCAGCAGAACCCTCAACTTTTACAACTACAGATCTATCAGGATATAAAGGTGATTACAAGAAATGGGTAAAATTTGCAAACTCTTTGCGTTTGCGTTTAGCCATGCGTATTGTAAAGAAAAATCCAACTTTAGCTAAAGCTGAAGCTGAAAAAGCCATTGCTCAAAAATTTGGAGTAATGACTACAAATGATGATTTATTTAAAATTGTTTCTCCAAATTTCAACAACCCAATAGCTACCATTAGTGCTGCTTGGGGTGACGTCAGAATGTCAGCAGATATGGAGTCAATTATGGGAGGATATCAAGATCCAAGACTTCCTGTGTTTTTCAAAACATCTGCGCAGTTTCCGGGGCAATACAAAGGTGTTAGAACAGGTATTGAGATAGCTGCTAAAGCTGATCACGTAGATTTTTCTGAAATTGGACCAATAGTTAATTCTAAAGAAATTGTATTAATGACAACTGCCGAAGTTTATTTGTTAAGAGCTGAAGGAGCATTAAGAGGATGGAATATGGGTGGAACAGCTCAAAGTTTGTATGAATTAGGAATCACAAACTCTTTTGCTCAACACGGAGTTTCTGGTGTAGCTGCTTACATCGCTGATAATGCTAAAACAGCCAAAGATTATGTAGATCCAAATTTCCCAGTAAATAATGGAGCTGCACTAAATACTGTAACTGTTGCTTGGGATGCAGCCGCCACTAATGAAGTGAAATTGCAAAAAATTATAACTCAAAAATGGATTGCAGGTTTCCCAGAAGGACAAGAAGCATGGTCAGAATACAGAAGAACTGGATATCCTAAATTACTTCCAGTACTTAAAAATACTAGTGGTGGTAAAATATCTTCTGCTCTAGGTGTTCGTAGAGTGAACTTCGTTCAATCTGAAAAAGATGGGAATCCAGGTGGTGTAGCTACTGGTTTAGCTAAACTAGGTGGACCAGATAATGGAGGAACAAGATTGTGGTGGGATACTACTGGATCTAACTTCTAGTTTCTAGTATATAGTTAATAGTCCTTAGTGATTTGTTTTTGGCTTTATGCTAAGGAATAATTACTAAGGACTAATAGCTAAATTTATTTACTAAATAACGCTTTATTGGTTAAACAATGTCGTTGGTATACAAACTCTGACCGTTTGTTTTTTTTATTTTTTTGCTCCAAGTAATACTC
>NZ_MTCA01000142.1:0-7885 GCF_002150205.1 Flavobacterium sp. FPG59
AGTAATATAAGTTAAACCAGCCAAGCAAAATTAAATAACTTTGCGAATTTAAAAGCCTTTAAAAAACGTAAATATGATAAAGTTTTCTAGACTTTTCCAGTGGCACATTTACTATTATTTACTTTATTACAGTTGTAAAACACTACAAAATAGCCGTTTGGTTATTTTGTAGCGTTTTTGTTTTAGTTAACAGTGAACTTATGAAATGAAAAGTAAATCTCTAGATTTTACAATACGTCTTTAGAAAAAGTCAGGAGACTTTTAGTAAGTTTACGTATCATGAATCCTTTAAATATTTACAAAGTCATGAGACTTGGTAGAGCTCGAACTTCTAGTTGTAAAAGAAGCCGAAATTATGAAGGTTTAAACCTGATTTGTAAATACTACAAAACCGCCTTGTGCAAAACGAGGCGGTTTTTTTGTGGCTTTTACTAACTAGTAGTTCGATATATAAAATACTAAACTAGTTTAGAAAAAAAGCATTAACCTATCTTTTCACAACACTTACTGCTGTTCCCGTTATCATTACAGTGATTAATCCTTCGCCGCTTTTCAGCTCTACATCCACTTGAATTCCTACCACTGCATTAGCGTTCATTTTTTCGGCATTTATTTTTAGGTTGGCAAATGCCTTCTCTCTTACTTCTGCTATACTTTCACTAATACCATCATAATATTTTTGCATGCTAAAAGTTAAACCCATTTTTTGCATGTTGATCGCTGTTCCAGACACTATGCCGTTATACTCTAATATTTTGTAATCTTCTACAGAATTAGTTGTTGTTAAAATCATAATTATAAGGTTTAAGTTGGTTTCCTTATTAGACTACAATTTCATACTCTTGTTACGCAATACCATCTGATAAAACTCTAATTTATATTGGCAAACTAAAATACCACAGTTGACTTAGATTTTATGGCGTTACAATTGTAAAAGGAGTACTTCATTGCAATAGAACTACTTCAGTTTTGTGTCTAAAAGTAGGATTGAAATTTATTAGAAAATATCAATTCATTCCCTCTCCAAAAAGATAATATTCTAACTTTATTTTAAACAAAGTTCCTTCTACTAAATCTTTAACAGCATTTAATTCATCCATAGAAACGGCCAAATCAATTTGAGAACAAGGTGTTTTCAATAAAAACTTATGGCACTTGTTTTTTAGTTCACAAGAGGCACAGCAGTTGTTTTGGAGGTAACTCTCGTCAATACAGCACTTAAATAGATGCAATTCTTGTGGGGTAAAATAAAATCCCGTTTCTCTAAAAATCAGTTGAACTTTGTCCCATAGAACTGCATTGTCTTTTTTCCAGTAAAAAGCGCTGCCTAAATTATTACGATAGATCTGTTTTATTTCTTGCATCTGTATTCTGTTTGACACAAAAATACGCATTATTTATATTTATTCTAAATAATAAAAGCTAAAAAAAAAATAAAATAGTTTGAGAATGATAATGGGAATCGTCTTTTAAATAATGACTAGGAGTTACTCATTTCAAAAAATTATTCTTCGCTCTTTTCATGATCTTCAACATCTTGTTGCAGGTCTAATTTTCTAAAAGTTGGCGATACAATACCTGTGAAAAGAACAGTAATTAAAGTCATGCTTCCGCCAAAGACCACTGCGCTCACAGTTCCCATCAGTTTCGCAGTTAAGCCGCTTTCAAAAGCGCCTAATTCGTTTGATGAACCTACAAAAATTGAATTTACTGCCGCTACACGACCGCGCATGTGATCAGGAGTTTTCAGTTGGAGAATGGTTTGACGTATCACCACCGAAAATCCATCAAAAACACCACTTAAAAATAACGCGGCAACGGACAACCAAAAAATAGAGGATAGTCCAAAAACAATGATGCAAATTCCAAACGCAAAAATGGCTACCAATAATTTCATTCCAGCATTTTTTGTAAAAGGAATGTATGCTGAGATAATCAACATTAAAAAAGCGCCAACAGCGGGAGCAGCTCTCAAAACACCAAATCCCTGCGGTCCTACTTTTAAAATATCTTGCGCAAATATTGGCAAAAGGGCTACAGCACCACCAAAAAGGACTGCAATCATATCCAGCGACAAAGCACCTAGAATGGTCTTATTGTTGAAAACAAATTTCACACCTTCTTTTAAACTTTCCATGACAGGCTCACCAATTTTTGGATTCAAAATAGGTTTGGTTCCAATTTGAGTCAAAGCCAGTAACGCAAAAAGCGAACAGCTTAAAACAATACACATAGACCAATGAACGCCAATCCAATTGATAGAGAAACCTGCTACTGCAGGCCCTAAAACCGAACTAATTTGCCAAACGGAACTGCTCCACGTAGCCGCATTTGGGTACACTTTTTTAGGAACAATCAAGGCCAAAAGAGAGAATATGGTTGGACCCAGGAAAGCGCGGACTAATCCACCTAAAAACACACAAAAGTAGATAGAATATAAAATAGTTTGGGTTGCAAAATCTTTAATAAAAGGAGGCCACGTCAATAAAAACAACCCCAAACTGATGATTGCAAAACCTAATATACATTTAAACAGCAATCCTTTTTTCTCTTTTTGATCTACAATATGACCCGCAAATAAGGCCATTCCTACTGCTGGAATAACCTCCATTAAACCTATTATACCCAATGATAAGGGACTTTTAGTCAAACTATAAACTTCCCATTCTATGACGATAAACTGCATAGACCAGCCAAAAACCATCGCAAAACGGAGTAATAAAAAAATATTAAATTCTCTATAGCGTAATGCGGAGTACGGATCATTTTGTTTCATCGATTCTAATTTTGTGCTTTAATGTCTCTTAGACGCAATTGCAAACTTACTTTGCCGTTCCACTCATTTTCATCAATACAATACACGGCTTGAAAAGGTTTTTGATTCGAGGTCAATTCAATTTTGTTACCTAAATTAAACCCAATGGCTGCCAAACCTTCGGTTCCGAAGCTTCGGGATTGTTTTACAAAAAGTTTTAAATGATCGTCTTCTTGTCCCATTGTTTTTCCATAGCCCGTATCTTTGATGTTTTGAGTTAGGAAAATAGGAGTCATATTTTGTGGCCCAAAAGGTTCAAATTGTTTGAGTATTCGAATAAGTTTTGGCGTAATATCTGTAAAATTAATTTCGGCATCAACAGCAATCTCTGGTGTCAACAAATCAGGATGAATCGTATTTTTAACTTCTTTTTCGAAAGCATCTTTAAATTCCTGATATTTTTCTGGAAGTAATGTCATGCCTGCTGCATACATGTGACCTCCAAATTGTTCCAAATGTTCAGCACAAGATTCAAGTGCATTGTATACATCAAATCCTTTTACAGACCGAGCCGAAGCAGCGTACTTATCGCCACTTTTAGTAAAAACAAGTGTCGGACGATAATAGGTTTCGATCAATCGAGAAGCAACAATTCCAATCACACCTTTATGCCAATCTTCTTGAAAAACAACCGACGTAAAACGTTCTTTCTCCCCGTTATTCTCTATTTGTTGCAGTGCTTCCTTAGTGATTAGTTTGTCTAAATCCTTACGTTCCACATTGTAGGCTTCAATTTCAGAGGCAAATTGTTGTGCTTGTTCAAAATCAAATTCGGTTAACAATTCCACAGCGTGGTTGCCATGTTTTATGCGACCTGCGGCGTTAATTCTGGGTGCAATGATAAAAACTACATCGGTAATGTCCAATGTTTGTTTTTTTATTTGGTGAATGATTGCTTTAATTCCTGGTCTTGGATCACTGTTTATAACCTGTAAGCCAAAGTGTGCCAAAACTCTATTTTCACCAGTCATAGGAACAATATCGGCCGCAATAGCTGCTGCTACTAGATCCAAGTACGGAATCAAATCAGAAATACTTTGCTCTCGGTTACTGCCTAAAGCTTGAATAAGTTTAAAACCTATTCCGCAACCACACAACTCGTCATACGGATAGGTACAATCGTCACGCTTTGGATCCAAAATTGCAACTGCATCAGGCAAAGAATCACCTGGTCTGTGGTGATCACAAATAATAAAATCAATATTTTTTGCCTTAGCATAATTGACATGATCTATGGATTTAATACCACAATCTAATGCAATAATTAAGGTAAATTCATTGTCATCAGCAAAATCAATACCTTTAAAAGATACTCCATAACCCTCATCATAGCGATCAGGAATATAAGTAGCCACATTTGGAAAATACGTTTTTAAATATGAGGATACTAGCGAAACAGCAGTAGTGCCATCTACGTCATAATCACCAAAAACCAGAATGTTTTCACCATTTTTAATCGCTGTTTCAATACGAGACACTGCTTTATCCATGTCTTTCATCAAAAACGGATCGTGTAAATTCTCTAAACTTGGACGAAAAAAAGCTCTAGCTTCCTCAAAAGTGGTGATGCCACGTTGCACTAATAAAGTCGCCACAAAGTTTTCTACATTTAAGGCTTTCGCCAAATGTTTCACAGTCTCCTCAGGTGGATTTGGTTTAAGAGTCCAACGCATATTGATATTAAATTTTAAATTTCGATATGAAGTCTTTGATTAATTTTCGAAAAGGTTGTTTAGCTGTTTTATTTCAATGTTAAAGCACTGCCGTAAAAAGCGATACCGTCCCAGCCCGTTTTCATAAAATTGCGAATGTTTTGATGATCAGTCCCGTCAGGATTTCCTAAAACATCTTCAAAATAGTAAGCGCCAAAGCAAGCTAAAGTTGCTTCTGGAGTTAGTTCCTGCATTTCTGCAAAAGCAAATATTTTACAAGAACCTGAGTTTTCACCAGCAGCATTGTGTTGAGTACCATTCTCAAACGCAGTGGGTTCAAAATCATAATGCTGCTCAATAACTGCAATGGTATCTGCAAATGCGATTGATTCTGGCGTTGTATTTAATTTTTCTAAAAAAGTGTTGATTGTCATAATCACAAATATTAAAATTGAGATGAAATAGTTTTTGCGGCAGCTACCGCACCATCCATATAACCTGGATTTTGCAAAGCGGTTTCTGAACCAGATAGATACAGTTTTCCGTTCAAAAGCGGTTTTTGAAAAACCATGTGGCCGTTGTTTTGATGTGCTAAAACAAGTTCGTCGTAAGGATGAAATGTTAGAGATTCTTCTCTCCATACCTTTTCATGATAGGAAACATAGTTGGCCGCTTCGGGACCAAAAAAAGTTGTCAATTGGGTGATTACTTTATCTTGGCGCTCTTCTCTAGAAAGTACAGACGTTCCCGCATTTAAAAAGCCTTTCAAAGCAAAACCGGAATGATCAAAGGAAGTGTGGTCATACATTTCCTGAATAATACTTGCTTGGCTGAATAACGTTCCCGAGTAATTTTGCACCCTCCAAAAAGGAGTTGTATAGGCTACTGCAAATTTAATACTTTCGCCCATCCACGTATGAGTTTTCTGGGTTACTTGAACTAAATTATCGGGTAAATTGGGTTCAAAAGTTATAGTATTGATCCCCAAATTAGGCGGAACGGTACTGATAACTTTGTCAGCAAAGTAGCTGTTCCCATTGGTGTCGGTCACAACCAATTGATTGCCTTGCTCTTTTATTGAGGTAACTTTAGTTTGTGTTTTTATATGCTCAATGCCAACTTTACTGATGAGTTGCTGTATCAATACCTTGGTTCCGCCTTCTATTCGAAACGAAGGTTCTTCAGACTCTGAGATTTCGAATTTTTGCGGTGGTACAAAGGACATCGTTTCAAATAGGGAAATACCTTGAGTATGCTGTCTAAAATAGGGAATATTGAATTCGTGAACTAATGCTAAGAGATTGCGGTGTTGGTTCCCAAACCAAGTCGCACCCATTTCGACAGTAACTCCAGTTTCGGCAGTAACGGTTTTTATGCGTCCCCCTATTCGATCATTCGCCTCCAAAACTAAAACCTCAATTCCTTTTTGCTGTAGTAAAAAAGCAGTATACAAGCCACACAAACCAGCACCAATAATGATTACTTTATCCTTATTCATGTAACTCCTCTCCTGAAAATTTACTCTTTTTAGGTTCTTTTGTAACAGGCTTACCTGCAACAACAACCACGATTTCCCCTCTTGGTGCTGTTTTATCAAAATGCGCTGCAACCTCTTTTACAGTACCTCGCACATTTTCTTCATGTAATTTTGATAATTCTCTGGAAACACAAATTTGACGGTCTTCACCAAAATAAGTACCAAACTCCACTAGAGTTTTTACCAACTTGTGTGGTGAGACATATAAAATCATCGTTCTAGTTTCTTCGGCTAAAGCCAAATAACGGGTTTGACGCCCTTTTTTATCAGGCATAAAACCTTCAAAAATAAATTTATCATTGGGCAAACCACTGTTTACTAAAGCGGGTACAAACGCCGTAGCTCCAGGTAAACACTCTACTTCAACACCGTTTTCTATGCAAGCACGCGTTAAAAGAAAACCAGGATCAGAGATGGCTGGCGTTCCCGCATCAGAAATCAAAGCGATGTTTTCACCCGCTTTTAATCTTGATATAAGGTTCTCAACCGTTTTGTGTTCGTTGTGCATGTGATGGCTGTACATGTGCGTGCCAATTTCAAAATGTTTCAACAATTTGCCGCTCGTACGCGTATCTTCGGCAAGAATCAGGTCGACTTCTTTTAATATTCGAATGGCTCGAAAAGTCATGTCTTCGAGATTGCCAATGGGTGTAGGAACGATATATAATTTTGACATGGTCATAGAGGTTGCATACAAGCAATTGCTTATAATTGTTCAAATTGATTGCTCAAAAAGGAGCTGGATTTACAAGAATTTCTTTTCGATGATATCCATAAAACGGTCTTCATAATCTTGTTTCCCTTCCCAATTGTTATAATCCGGTTTCACCATTTCTTGAACGAAATCGCGAGTTTCATAAAAAGAATTAAAGGAATTTAACTGACTTAAAACTCTGTTGTAATCTTCGCTACTGTTCCCAAAAAGATGTTTGATAAATGCCAAACGATCATTTAAATCGATGTTTATTCCTTTGGCCAATTTATCGTTTAATGAAACCGCTTTTGCAACTGGTATTTCATTTGTGCTTTCTGCAACTGGCTCTGGCGTTGTGTCAGATTCAAGAGCAACTTCCTCTTCTATTTCAAGATGCTCTATTGCTGGAGTATTTTCAACTGCTTGTTTTTTTACAAAAAGCGTATCATGGTAATCACCTCCTAATAAATCCTCAAAAGAAATTTGAACAGGTTCCGGATTTACTTTTTTAGGTGTTTCCTCAACCGTTTCTATCTCATGTGAAAGTTCAAATGCTGGTTTAAACTCTGCTTCAATTACTGGCTGCTCTACTTCTATTTCTAAATCAGTTGAAGTCTCTAGTTCTGGAATTTCTTGGATAATTTCTTCCTCTGTATCCGTATTCGTTTCTTCGGGAGCTACTTCTACAACTTGTTCCTCAGCTAGCACTTCTTCTGGTTCTTCTAATACTGGTGTCGTTTCTTCTAGCGGTGTCACTTCTTCTAGAACCTCTTGATTTACTTTTGGCTCAGGAACTAGATCTTCTGTAGGTTCAACAATACTTGTATTTTCGTTATCAATCGCAACGATTTCATTATCAATAGGTGTATTTAGTTTTTCAAAAACTTCAACTACTTGGTCTGTCATTGCAGCAAGTCCAATAGTTGGTTTTACATCCCCAAAATGCTCTTCAACAAATCTCAAAACCGTCAATTTTTCATACAGCTTTTGAGTCTCAAAATACAATTCATTGATGTCAGATTTATTTTTTAGCTGTAATATTCGGTGTGCAATACTGATTAAATCAGCTTCCAATTTCTTTTTCATAACTGTTGACATTATAGCGTTTTAGGTAATTTTTATTGTTTTGTAATTTGTTTGGGCGCTTTGTTGAATTGTTTCAAAACCCATTTCTAGAAATCTGATAC
>NZ_MTCA01000158.1:0-7254 GCF_002150205.1 Flavobacterium sp. FPG59
CATCAATATATTCAGGTCTATCAAAATTTGGTTCTTGTAAATCAAAATGAGGAGAATATAATAATGAACTAGAAAATGAGTAATTGGGCTTAACTAAACAATTTTCGAATGAAATAGAACTTAAAATAAAATCAGAACTTTTACCCCTATATTCTTTTTCGTAATCTAATTCTTCATAGGTTGTTCCTTGAGCAATATAGAGACATTCTTTATTTATGATAGCTAGCCAATCCCATGTGTCAAATAGGTAAGAATGATTTGATTCCAATCCTTCTAACTTTGCGATTAAATATTGTAAAAATTTGAGTAGAGTACTTTTCCCAACTCCATTGCCTCCAATTAATCCAGTTACTCTTGTGTTTTCGCCATATAAATTTTCATTATAGGAGCCATTACTCGTATATTTTATTTCACCATCTTTTTCATCATAGTAAAAATTATGTTCTGGTTTGAAGTTTATATCTCGATTGGTGAATGAAAGAATATGCTTTGTGTTTGTGTCAAAAATTCTTAAATATAATAATTCCATAGTAATCTATATTTTTTCATAGAGTGGTATTAAACAAAAGCACACTATTTTATATTAATATTCTGAGTTTGTCTCCGCCACCATTCCTAACACCTCATTATTGGTGTATTCTTTTACCTTCAATTCCCCCTTAAATGCCTTTTGACTCAAAACCCCATACATATTCTCTAACTCTCTCAAACTAGCTTCATATTCTTTTTTTAATTCCTCAACTTTTTCTACTATAGCAGCAAATTGGTTTTGTAGTTCTATTGGTGGAATAGTTATTTTAATTTCTTGTAACTCTTGAGCATTTATATTTGCCATACCAACAATACTTTTGCACATACTAAAAAGTGTTTTTTTACCATGTAAAGAATTTAAATATCCCCAAAGAAACCAAGGATTAGCTTTTTCGTTTGTTCTAATCCGAATTAAATAACCTGCTATAGCCATTTGATTATTTTCGTTATAAATACCAGTTTTACCAACCAATTCTTTTGAATTAGTTCTATTAAATAACAAATCTCCTTTTTTAACTAAATATTTATTTTCTTCATTTTTTTCTAAATTGATATATTTCAAATTGGAAAAATCCATGTAACCATTAGAAGTAATATTATTCATCCTTAAATAGGGATAGCTTCCACTTTCTTCTGCTGGCTTACTTGTTCCATATTTTACTTCGGAAACCACATCTCGAATAGTTCCTTTTGGAAATTTCTTTTGGTTATGTGAGGGAGCCCCAAACATCTCCAAAAAAGTACTCTTCAACAATTCATCCAATAGCAAAATACTTTCTTTACGTTGTGTGATTAAGTTTTCTGATTGAGTAAGTATTTCTGCAATACGAATTTGATCTTGTAAAGATGGAAGTGATATTTTAATTTTACTTAATCCTTCTCTTGTGATTTGTGGCTGGGCAGAGCCTGTAATGACATCTTTAAAGCCTCTATTAAATAAAGCGTAATACAAATATTTTATATTAACATTATCACTCAAATCATCCAATGCCATAGCATTTGAATTTATATATGATTTTGGTCTTGTTATATGAAGACTTCCACAAGTTGCTCCACGGCATGTAATTGCAAGTGTTGGATATTCATGATTGTATTCAGCATATTTTCCAATTATACCATTCGCTCCATAAACAAAATAACCTTCCTCGGTTAATTCCGAAGATGGCAAGTTTTTCCATTGTTTTGGTTTGGAAATATCTAAAAGTTTGACTATTTTAAAACTCATTACACTAATTCTTTAAGTTCACTAATCCCTTTCAAAATAGTAGCTTCAATACTTTCCAACTTTTCAAAAATAACTTTTGGGTTTTCATAGCTTACTTCTTCGTATACTTCTTTTTTGTATTTACTCAAACTTAAATCATAGCCATTTTCCACAATTTCTTTTTTGTGTATAGCAAAGAAAAAGCCTTCTCTTTCGGCTTCTGTACTTGCTTTTGTAGGTCTCTTGTGGTATTGCGTAATAATATCTTGCAAATCGCTTTTGTCAATTTTGTTGCGTTTGTCGTCTAGCGTGTAACCGTCGTTTTGCATTTCGTAAAACCATACATTTTCGGTTTCGCTTCCTTTGGTAAATAATAAAATAGCTGTACTAACTCCTGCATAAGGCTTAAAAACACCGCTTGGCATGGTTATTACGGCTTTTAACTCGCTTTTTTCCACCATAATTTTACGGCATTCTACAAAGGCTTTTCCACTACCAAACAACACACCTTGCGGTATCACTATAGCCGCAGTTCCTCCCATTTTTAGCATGGTGTAAATGCGTTCTATAAAAAGTAATTCGGTTTTGGTAGTACCTAGTTTTAAACTTTCGTTAATGTCACCTTTGTCAATATTCCCTGTAAAAGGCGGGTTGGCAAGGATAATGTCAAATTGTGCATCTTCATTATACGATTTACTCAAGGTATCTTTGTAGTCAATATTGGGCTGATCAATACCGTGCATCATCAAGTTCATCAATCCCAAACGCACCATTGTAGTATCAATATCATAACCAAACAGAGATTCTTCAACAATATGTTTTAAATTTTCATTTAAGGTTGCTGAAACGGTAGCACGCATAAAACCATCTTCGTCTGGAGCTATCGCTTCACTATTTTCTTTTTTAACCAAATCGGTCAGGATGTATTGGTAAGCACCCAAAAGGAAACCTGCGGTACCGCAAGCCGGATCCGCAATGCGTTGTCCTAATTGGGGTTGCACCAAATCATTCATTAGTTTAATAATATGGCGTGGGGTTCTAAACTGTCCGTTTTTACCCGCACTGGCAATGGCGCCCAACAGCATTTCATACACATCACCTTGTATGTCCTGAAAAGCATGACCGCCATCAACCGCATCTTTTTCTATTTCGACAAAAATCTCTTCAATGATTTTAATAGCTTCTACCAATAAGGAAGGCTTTGGCATAATAAAAACAGCATTGGCCATGGCGTGGGTAAACTTAGAACCGCCTTCAAAAGCTTTTAAAAAAGGAAACACTTTGGTTTGTACGTGTAGCAACATTGCCTCGGCAGGCATACGCTTGAAGTTTTTCCAACGCAAATCTTGTTTGTCTACTTCCTCGTTACTACCAGTGACTTTATACAAGCCCACAAATTTGGAAGTGTAGGCTTCTTCGGTAAATTCGGCATCGCGTTCGCGTTTGGCTTCTAGATCGTCCATTTGTTTCATAAAAAGCAAATAGGTAATTTGTTCGATGGCAGTAAGCGGGTTGCTGATACCACCACTCCAGAAGTTGTTCCAAAGTCGGTCAATAAGAGATTTTAATGCGGAATTGTTTTGTAACATGGTATTATTTAAGTTTTTGTATGTTTTTATTCCCAAGAAGCGAATTCATTTGAGAAATCGCCATTTTGTTTAATTGAATTAGTCGCTCTTTTTGTTCCAATCCTTGATGGATTAAAACGGCATTTATACTTTCCATATTAGAAAGTACGACAAGTTGCTCAATAGTAGCTTGATCTCTAATGTTTCCGTCTGCATCTTGGTTTGTGTCGCGCCATTCTTTTGCGGTGATCCCAAACAAGGCCACATTAAGCAAATCGGCTTCAGAGGCATAAAGACCATTTATTTGTTGTTTAGACAGTTCTTTTGGTACTAGAATTTCTTTGATAGCATCGGTGTGAATTCGATAATTTACTTTGGCTAGAGTGCGTTGGAGATTCCAGTTTAGTTGGAGTCTATCATTTTCAACGTCTTTTAGGCGTTGAAATTCTTTTATTAAATAAATTTTAAATTCGGGACTAATCCACATTCCAAATTCAAATGCTATGTCAGAATGTGCATAGGTACCTCCGTATCTTCCTGTGGTGGCTTTAAGTCCAATGGCATTTGTTTTTGCTACCCAATCTTTTACACTCAACTTATAGCTATTCAAACCGGCTTGACTTTTAATTATGGCGAATTCGCCATAATTAAAATCTGGATTATAAACACTTTCCCAAATTCCTAAATATTCAATAGTATTTCTGTTTCTTAACCAATCTGAAATAAAAAAGTCACCATCTTTGGCTTTAAGCATATCAGTAAGCGATATAAATTCACTAGTTTCATTTTGTAAAATAGTTATTGAAGCTCCTTTTACATTGATTGTTTTACTTTTCGCCATTTTCTATTATATAAATTAAGTACCTTTTTTAGGCCGCTAATAATTTATTCGTAAGGTTTATAATTTCTTCTATTTCGCTGGGTTTAAATACACCACGAATGCCTTCGGGATGCAACATGGTAAAAGGGGATTCTATCAAATTTCGTTTGTTGAGTTCTCCTTTTTCTATGATGAATTTTTTAAGCAAGTCTAAAAACTGCAATTGTCTTGCAGTAAGGTACGAATGTGCCTTTACATATTCGGCAAAAGCATTAGAAACCGTTTCTGGAAACGATTCTAATATTTGAATTCCTAAAATATGTTTAATGAATTGCACCAATTGCGCTTTCCTGTGTGAATACACTCTACGCAATAAATCAACAGTTATATGAGGGTGTTCGTCATGCAAGACTTCAGCAAGAGAAGCGGCTTCATCAGTTGTGATTTCTTGACCTTGTTTTAGCTTTTGCAAGATTGAATTTTCTGAAACCAATTGATTTACGGTTTGTTCTACCAACTCTCGGTATTTTGCAATACTTAAAGCTTCGTGTTGCGGACCAAACTCTACATATTCTTTGGCATACACTTCATCTTTGAAATTGTATTTGGCTGTTCCCAAAGGCATAACCGCCTCTCTAAATTTCATGAGAGGTGCAATTTTTATTATCAATTCATCAAATCGCTCTTCCGTAATGGTTGCCCAATAATTGTTGGTTTGGGCTTTTCTCACAAGTTCACCTTCCTTAGTAATGCTACTTACTGTGAGCGGTAATTCACTTATTTCTTCAATGATGCTTTCTTTTAAAGCTTCAAATTTTTCTTTTTCTTCACATAAATGTGCTAATGAAACTTCGAGGATGTCTTTTTCAAAACGCATGGATTTAAAGTCTACATCAGAAATGGTTCGCATCAATGGTTTGACTACTAATCGCAGAAAATCAAGTTTGTCAGAAGTTAGCAGATTCCAAAAATTATCTTCTTCCAGACGTTGCAATTCTGATTGTGCATCGAGAATTACAATGGAGTTTTTAGGTAAAGAAGCAATTTGTTTCCTCAATTTTGCAACTTCATTAATTACAATGGAAGTGTTTTGCAATTCCTGCGCTTTTTCAATTTTATCCAAACGAATACCAAACAAACGAACTGGTAGCGGGATTGAAGAACTAATTTCTTTACCACGAGGATTAATTTTGAAATATTCGAAATTATCCCAACAATCCAAAATCAAGAAATTATCTTTTTGCGTACACCAAGGTTTCATTTTTGTAGGTTCTAACAAACGTGTACCACGCCCTATCATTTGCCAAAAACGAGTATAGGAATAAACAGGTTTAGCAAAAACTAAATTCACTAATTCCCGAACATCAATGCCAGTGTCTAGCATTCCAACACTTATGGCAACGCGAGGCATATCATTATTGGTGAACTGGCTGAGTAATCCGCTTTTACCATACACACGTGGATCATCACTTACCAAAACTTTAGCAAGTTCCCCATGGTATTCTGGATAAAAAGCATCGAATAATTCTTCCATTCTTCGAGCGTGCTTTATGGTCGTACAAAAGAAAATGGTTTTGCCTGGTAAAACGCCGTTAGGGTCTTTTATGCATTCCTCCATAAATTCCCTAATAATCAAAGCATTTGTCCCTTTGTTAGTTACCGATTTCTCAATGTCTGTTCCTTCATAGTTGATTTCGGCTACTTCTTTTCCTTCTAAAATCAAGTTTTTCTGGTCTTCTAAAGAAATAGTTCTTTTGCTAATTCCTTCTTCTTGAAATTTGGTTTTAATTTTCATCACTTGAAAATTACTCAAGTAAGGTGGAATATTGTTTACAGCTTCTTCATAAGAATAAGCAAAAGTAGGAACGCCTTCTTCACACTCAAAGAGTTTAAAAGTATTGTGATCTATAACATCTGTTGGAGTTGCTGTTAACCCCAATGTTATGGTGTTGAAATAATCTAAAATTTCACCATAGGTATTGTAAATGCTTCGGTGACTTTCATCCACTACAATCAAATCAAAGAAATGAGGGCTTAACGAATTTTCTTCGTCACGAATTACATTCAGCATGGTTGGATAAGTCGAAACATAAATCCTTCTGTCTTTTGCAATAGACTTTTCACCAATTTTTGGCCATCTTGGTTCGTTTGGTAAATGTTCTTTAAAAGCTTCTAAAGTTTGGTCACGCAAAGCAATTCTATCAACCAAAAACAACACACGTTCTGCCCAACCTGCGCGCATTAAGGCATCTACTAAGGCAATACAAGTTCTGGTTTTACCCGTTCCAGTTGCCATTACTAGTAAAAACTTACGTTTGCGTTTTTCTATGGCTTCCATCACCGCACGTATTGAAGCAATTTGGTAATCTCGTCCAGCAATCGATGTATTGATTAATTCGCTTGCCAATGTTTTTCTAGCTTTACGAATGTATTGGTATCGTTCTAAATCATCACGAGTTGGGAAACCATGCACTTTCTTAGGAGGATAGTTTCCTAAATCCCAAAAGAAAATATCATGTCCATTAGTAAAAAAACAAAAAGGCAATTCGCCTCCTTTTTCATTTTGAATGTTCTGGCAGTATTGTTTGGCTTGTTCTTTTCCAATATTTGCATCAACCAAAGATTTTTTTGCTTCAACTACAGCAAGTGGTTTACCATCTTTACCCAATAAAACATAATCGCTAAACTGATGTCCCTCATATTTACTGCGGGGCTCATTTACTCCTTCAGCTAATGGCACAATAATATCGAACTCCTCAAGTACTTGAGTTGTATCGGAGATATTCCAGCCTGCTGCTTGCAGTCGTTTATCAATGATTTCTTTTCGGGTATGTTTTTCGTTTTTCAAAAAGCGATTTTTGATTATTCAAAAGTTACTAGTAGTAGGACGCTAAAGTATCGAATATTTAATTAAAAAGAATGTAGAAAACCGTAAAACGAATGTTTTTTGGCATGAATTTCTTATCCTTTGACTCGTTTTGGTTCCATTTGTAAATAAACTACTTTTTCTAGAGTATTACCATACCCACTTTTAGTGATATTAAGTCAAAACTTTTCATTTCAAAAAAACTAAAACCAAATCATAACAATATGAAATTCAGTTTTTTGATTATTAAAAAGGAGAATTAATC
>NZ_MTCA01000051.1:0-18500 GCF_002150205.1 Flavobacterium sp. FPG59
AAAAAAGTTTCATTTAAGACAAAAAAGTTGATAATTGAAAAATAAACTTGAGTTCATCTATACCTTTTTATAAATTAGAAAATAAGTCTATGAACTTTTTAAAGTTTATTCTTTAACCAAAGTACACTCAAAAAGATTTTTAAAATGATGCAGGATTTTTTCTTTTACTTCACTTTCATTCACTTCTTTTACTCCTAGCTCCACATTTAGTGAAGTCACAGCTTTTCCTTTTATACCACAAGGAATAATATTATCAAAATAACCTAAGTCTACATTTACATTCAATGCAAACCCATGCATGGTAACCCATCGTGATGCTCGAACTCCCATGGCACATATTTTTCTAGCAAATGGTGTTCCTACACCAAGCCAAACACCTGTCTCCCCTTCGCTACGCCCACAGGCAAGACCGTATTCTTGTAGCGTAAGAATAATTGACTCTTCTAATAAACGAAGGTACTTGTGAATGTCTGTGAAAAAATTTTCTAAATCGATAATTGGGTAGCCTACTATTTGTCCTGGGCCGTGGTAGGTAATATCACCGCCTCTATTAATTTTATAAAAAGTAGCACCTTTGGCTTCCAATTGCTTTTCAGATAAAAGCAAGTTAGTCAAGTCACCGCTTTTACCAAGTGTATATACATGCGGATGCTCTACAAAAAGAAAATAATTAGGCGTAGTCAATTCAAGTTCCTCTCGACGATTCCGAATTTTTAAATCTACAATACCCTTAAATAATTCTTCTTGGTATTCCCAAGTAGCCTTGTAATCATTATTTCCTAGATCTTGAAGTTGGATTTCTTTGTTCATTTTATTTAATTTTCAAACAGCACTTTAAATCCTAGTTGATCACTATTCTCTTTTAAGTTTTCTATAGGTATCTCAACAACAAAGCTTTTTTTATCTTCTGAAATCTTAGCATCCTTTAATGAGATGCTTTTTATCTTTTTTGGGAAATGATATTCTAAAGAATATTTACATTCCTTAAACATATCCTGCATTTTTTTTGAGAATTCATCATCAGCTTCTTTTTTAGCACTCTTTTTTTTATTTCTAGAAGTAGACACTGCATTTTTTATTTCTTTATTATTCTTATCTAATACTTTCTTTTCAAAACTAGTACCATCATAAACAAACGATGTTCTATAATCATTCTCGTCCTCTGATTTTTTAGAAACCTTACCTCCTAACCTTTTATCTGATAATGACAAAACCTCAGCACTTTTTAGAGGAGACACCATATTTTTCAAGCTATCTAAAGACGCAAAATCAAATGCCATATTGTATTCAAACAGCTGTTTTTCTTCATTGACTTTTAAATTGATTTTAAAATCCTCAAGTAATTTTAACTGTTCTTTTTCTACGATAGAGAGTTTACCAATGCTATCACTCATTTTTGCAAACATTTCCTTGAATGTAAAAACGGTATCTACATTTTTAGAAACTTTTGTAGAGTCCCTTTTTGGCCCTCCCATTTTTAATAAAGCAGCCATATCAAAACCATACGAAAATGTTCCTGAACCGTTTTCATTTATTACCATTTTCTCTTTTATGGTACAACTCACTATTGAAATGAGAACCAAAAGAAATACTGCTATTTTTTTCATATTATTTTTTTGTTCAAATATACAAACTCTTTACAAAAGAATCCGAACTCATTATTACTCCAAAACCACCTCCAGATTAGTACTGTCTGGATTGTACAGACAATCTGTGATTTTAAAATCTATTTGTAATGATTTTTGATCAGAACTAATTTTAGCATTTGGGTTTGAAACCGATTTTATTTTTAATGGAAACTGGTATTTGAGCACAAAATTTTCTACAAGTTTTAATGAAGCGTAATATTTTTTGTTAGCCTCTACTCTTGCTTGCTCTGTTTTAAGTCTTTCTGGATCTGTGATTTTAACAATCCGTTTGAAAATTTTACCATCATAGCTATATTGTACACTAAAATAATGTTCCTCGGCAGCCAATGCATAATTATGAATAATATCGCTTACATAATTTTCGGTTTTTAAAAGGTCAGCCACTTCTTCTACAACCTTAAATTCTTGCGTAAAAGTAGTTTTGAAATGTTTTTCGATTGAACTCTTTTTTATATGAACCGTTACTGGATTGAATTTTCCGAAAACCTCTTTTTCAAATTTTGTCAGTCTCGAAAAAGTTTCTTGGTTTTTAGCGATGACATCCTTAAAAACATAGGTAGTATCTTGGTATTCTTCTTCTTTAGAATATTCCTCTCCCACTAACAATTGATAGCTTTGCTCATCCCTTAAAACTTCTTGAGTTATTTTACCCGATCCATCACTGTTTATGGTAAGTGTTTCGGTAATTTGACAACTTGTCAATAAAATGAGGCCTATTAAGCCTAAGTATTTTTTCATAAGAGTTAGGGTGATATATTAAAGACAAATATACATGAATTGTACTACTTTTAGACTCCTGAAAAAAATAAATTTTCTAGTATTGCCCTGATAGCAGCGGCATCCTTTTTTTCTTGTTTTTACAAGAAAAAAAGATAGAGCGAATAGCAGGAATAGACGCCAATTGAAAGATGATTGTGTGCATCAAAAAAGAAAAAAAAGGGTCCTTGATAAACTTTAATTTTTAAAACTTAAATAGTATCTTTGCGGACTTAAAAACAGCATATAATGGCATTATCTGAACAAGAAATATTACGTAGAGAGGCACTCACAGAATTGCGAAACCTAGGCATTGAGCCTTATCCTGCAGCAGAATTTGTTACAACAGTTTACTCAAGCGAAATCCTTGCTGACTTTGAAAAGTACGAAGGCAAAGAGGTAGTTTTAGCAGGTAGATTGATGGGAAAACGCATTATGGGGAAAGCTTCATTTGCTGAATTAAAAGATGCCGAAGGACGTATACAAGTATACATTTCTCGCGATGATATTTCAAATGATGAGGAGAAAACGATGTACAATGTTGTTTTCAAAAAATTATTGGATATCGGCGATTTTATTGGTGTGCGCGGTACGGTTTTTAAGACTCAAGTAGGCGAAATATCAGTGCATGTTCATGAACTTAGTGTTCTATCAAAAGCTTTAAAACCATTACCAGTTGTAAAAACAGATGCTGACGGAAAAACTTACGATGCCTTTGCAGATCCTGAACAAAGATACCGCCGTCGTTATGTAGATTTGACGGTTAATGATCATGTAAAAGCTACTTTTATTAAGAGAACTAAATTGTTTAACGCCATGCGTTCTTTTTTTAATGATAAAGGATATCTTGAAGTTGAAACTCCTGTTTTACAGCCTATTCCTGGTGGTGCTGCGGCTAGACCGTTTATTACACACCACAACTCACTTGACATTCCGCTTTACATGCGTATTGCAAATGAATTGTATTTAAAAAGATTGATTGTTGGTGGATTTGATGGGGTTTATGAATTCTCTAAAAACTTTAGAAATGAAGGAATGGACAGAACGCATAATCCAGAATTTACCGCTATGGAAATATATGTAGCCTACAAAGACTACAACTGGATGATGAAATTTACCGAAAACCTACTAGAGCACTGTGCCCTGGCAGTTAACGGAACTAGCGAAGCTACTTTTGGCGAACATACAGTAAATTTTAAAGCACCGTATGCACGTGTTACCATGACGGATTCTATCAAGCATTTTACCGGTTTTGATATTTCTGGTAAAAATGAAGCCGAATTGTTTGAAGCAGCTAGAGGCATGGGCATTGATGTAGACAAAACCATGGGGAAAGGAAAACTTATTGATGAAATTTTTGGCGCTAAATGCGAAGGAAACTACATTCAACCTACGTTTATTACTGATTATCCAAAAGAGATGTCTCCGCTTTGTAAACAACACCGTGATAATCCAGAACTTACAGAACGTTTTGAATTAATGGTATGTGGAAAGGAAGTTGCCAATGCCTACTCAGAACTTAATGATCCTATTGATCAAAGAGAGCGTTTTGAAGACCAAATGCGCTTAGCAGAAAAAGGTGATGACGAAGCGAACGGTACTATAGATGAAGATTTCTTGAGAGCATTAGAATATGGAATGCCACCTACGTCTGGATTAGGAATTGGAATGGATCGTTTGATGATGTTTTTAACTAATAATTCTTCTATTCAAGAAGTATTGTTATTTCCACAAATGCGTCCTGAGAAAAAACAAGTAAAAATTGAGCTTGAAGAAGACGAAAAATTAATTGTAACGCTTTTACAAGTAAATAACAATCAAATGGAATTTGGTTTATTGAAAATCCAATCTCAATTGAGTGGTAAAAAATGGGACAAAGCCATGAAAAACCTTTCGTCATTAGGGATGACCGAAGTTGTAGTTGATGGTGATGTAAAATCTTGTAGATTAAAAGAATAAGTTTGTTTGAGAACTATATTTATAAAAAAAGAGCTTCAATTGAAGCTCTTTTTTTATATTTTACAAACTGTAATTCAAATTTACACTCCATCTGTAATTTGCTTCAACATTACCGCCAGTAAGATTTTGATTGATGGGTAACATGGCATTAGCTCCAAAAGAAAGTCTGTCTTTCCCAACCTCAAAACCAACTTTCCCAAAAAGAATATCACCGTTTGTATTTCTTAATTTTTGATTGTACTGGTAATTACTTTCATAAACTTCACCGGCAAACCCAAGTTGTGGAACAATCGAAAAACTATTTTTCTCGTACAAATAGAAAAAAGTTCCTGCGTAATTCAATTGATTCCCAAAACGATAACTCTTTTGGTTTTCCGTTTTTATTACATAATTCAGCATCGAGTTTAAACCAAATTGTTTTCTTTTAACCACATATTCAGTTGCCAAAAGATAATCCCAACTTCCTGTCCCTACCTGAAAACTTGGATTTATACTTCCGGAATTTGCCTCATTAAATTTTCCGGTTGGCGCTTTTATCCCACCTCCCAATTGTAATGTATGTACCAAAAACGTACTGTCTTTATGGGTTTGATACAAACGATACATTGCCAAAACAGTAATGTCGCCAATCCCATTAATGCCTTTGTTGCCAGTTGCGGTTTCTCTTTCATGAAAATGATACGGCAATAATGCCGAAACCTGAACCTTTTCACTAACCGGGATTCGGCCCCAAACCTGAACGGTGTTGAAATTTTCTTTGTACCAAGGCGAATTGCTGTACAAGCCATCCATGGATTTGTATTGTTGATTGAAATACCGAATCCCAACGAAATTAGAGTTCAACATCGAGGCGAATCCCATGCTTCCGCCACTGGCGGAGCAACCACAGGCATCGCAAAAATCCTCTTCTTCAAGGAAGGAATGGTATTTTGCAAATGGATTTATGGAATTTAAACTGTCTTTTTCGGTGGCGTTTGCCAATTGAAAAAAAAGTACTAAAAGTAATGCGTATTTTTTCATGTTTGTTGTTTTTAGCCCTGATGGAAACGGAAAGCCCGGAGCGGTAAAAGCTTGTTTTTCTTGTCCTGAAAAAGCGACCGGAGGAAGCTCTTTTCAGGACATAGAAAAACGGCTTTTGCAGCGAGGACTTGCAGTGTACAGCAGGAAATAGCTTCTAAAATTAATATTCAGAAAAGCGTTTGTCCGTTAGGTATTGCGTGTCTGTCAATGTTTTTAGAAAAGCAATAATTTTTGATTTTTCTGTCGCTGTCAAAGGGATTCCGAGTGACCCGTTTTTATTCAAAATTGGGTCTAAAGTAGCTGAATTCACTATACCGGAATTGTAATGATCCATAACGGCTTCTAATGTAAATAAGCGTCCATCGTGCATGTAAGGCGCTGTTTTTTCTATGTTTCTTAAACTTGGCACTTTGAATTTGTACTTATCCTGAGGCAACTCAGTCACGCGAAAACGCCCGATATCATTGTACGCGGGATCAATTGGCAAGCCATTGTTTCTAAAAGAATTGTCCGTAAACAAATCCGTAGCATGACAACTGGAACATTTTTGGTTGAAAATGGAATAACCGTCCTTCTCGTCTTGCGTGAGCGTTCCGCCAGATTCATTGCGTCGGTACTTGTCAAAACGGGAATTTGAGGACGTCACCATAACCATAAATTGTCCCAAGGCTTTGAGCATGTTTTCGGAATTTATTTGTCCATCCGTAAAAGCAACTTTGAATAATTTCTGATACACTGGATCGACTTTCATCATAGCAATCGCTTTCGCAAAATCGCCATTCATTTCTATAGGACTTGTGAACGGAATAATAGGCTGTAAATCCAAATGCGATGCTGCTCCATCATACATAAAAGTGGTTTGGTAGGCCAAATTCTGGATTGGTGGCGTGTTTCGGGTTCCAATAGCGTCATCTACTCCGTGACTCAAGGTATGTCCGTGATGCGTAAATGCATCTTCCTGAATATGACAAAATCCGCAGGAAACAATCCCGTCCGAAGCCAATCGACCATCGTAGAAAAGTTTTTTCCCCAGTTCAAATCCTTTTTCGGTGGGTGGATTATTCATCAGATCGTATGCCAAAGGCGGGAAATTTGCCGGAACTTGAAAGTTCAGAGGAACGTCCTTATAGTCTTCGCTTTCATCAGCAGAACAAGACCACAGCAACGGAAAAATGAGCAATATGATATATTTTGCTTTCATTTTATATTTTTTTAAAAAAGCGGTCGGAGATTTAATTTCCAACCGCTTTTTGATTAAAAAATTAATCGTTGTGAACGTGATCTATTTTGAACATAGAAGAAACGTTAGTAGTAACCAAAGCCAGTTTAGCGCCTCCCATAACAGTTGCCGCTTCCGTAAGATTGATTTTATTAGTTCCATCTATAACTTGAGACAAATCAGTCATGATGTGAACCTGAGGTGTAATTGTAGTTCGTACCAAAGCATTTTCAGGGAAACTCAAAGTAACTTCAGCATAATTATAATCGGTTCCGGTTTGTCCGGTATGTACTTTAAACCCTTTTGCCGTTGTTACCGTAGGAGCTGTAAAAGTACCTTCGAAAGCCACAAACTTATAACCTGCACTCCAAGACCACATCATTCCGGCAGTTTGGGCTGTTGCCAAGAAATCTCCTTGACCCGTTGCTCCTGCTTCCCACTGCGTTTTATCGACTCCAATTCCGTATTTTACTTTAGTGTAATTTCCAGCAGGAATGTTTGAAAGATTCAATACTAATGTTGCAGGCGTAGCTTCATCTACAATAAAATAGCTTTGACTTTTTGGGTACGTAAAGGTAGTTCCATCCTCTTTTGTCAAAACAATATTACTCACAATGTACTTCACTTTTGAAACCGATACAACCTCAGCATTCGAATTGGTGTAGTTCGTATTGAAAGCAAAATTAGCCGATTTATACACGTTGTCAAATTCTAATTTTAGATTTCCGTTTCCGGTAATCATTTCATTATCATCGTCATTAGAGCAAGAAAACAAGGTAACTGAGATAGCCATTACAGCTAGTATATTTTTTAATTGAAATTTCATTTCTTAAAGTTTTTTATTTTGAATATAAGTACTGTTTCGCATGCTATTTTTGGGTTATTATTTCCAAAAAAAGCAAACAAATTTTCATCCATTGTTTAGAACGGAAGAAATAAAGCATACTACATGCTTAAAAAATTTATGAAATGAAAGTGGGTGGGTGAAAAACAGAAGCACTATTCAAGCGAGCATATAAATTAGAATAATGCGGGTTTATTTTTTCTTTGGTATCAAAAAAAACTGTTGCCATTTCGAAAGATTTGATTTCCTCAAAAATGATCACATCAAGGATAGGAGCAGTTCCTTTTTTATCGGAAGAAAGTGGTTTTTCAGCATCAGAAGCTTTGGCTAATTCTTTCATCAAATGACATTTTCCGTTACATTGCATTTTAGGTTTATCCCTATTGATGCAAAGTACTTTTGAAATATATTCATAATTAACGATATACTCTAAAACCGGCAGAACGGGTTTTATAAGCATGATCAATACAATTATAAATATGATTTTTTTCACCGTGCAAAATTACTAAATGATTGTTTGATAAAAAATAGTTTTGAATAGAATAATCATAAATAAAATCACTCTATTCAAAACCAAATACTTGAATGCTTTACGCCAATTTTAATTCGGGGATTTCAATCTCGTTTAATTCCAGTTTATACGAATTAAACTGACTGAAAATCTCATTTTTGGTGCTTTCGAAAAAAGGAGTTGCTGCAAATAAATGCTCATAATATCCGATTCCTGCGAGCAAATTATTTTTGAACGAATTCCATTTTTTAATTTGTCCCAAAGTTATTTCTTCAGTAACCGCTGAAATTTCATTTTTCAGATAATCAAAATACATTTTTAACTCCTTCACAAATAGATTTGGGCGATTAGTAACCGTCAATACTGATGCGTTTCCATAAATGTGCTGCACCATTTTAGAAAGTGAAACTTCTTTATCAAAATATGCCATGTTGGGCCCTGGACAAATGATTACGCCTTGCGCCTGCCCTTTTATCTTAATGTCATTTTCAAGATAGGAAGCATTGGCTAAACCCACACAAAGACAGGCTTTCTCCGTAATACTGTTTTTCTTTTTTTCGAAAATTTCAGCAGTTAAAATATCTTTTTGAAGATGTAATTCTTCCAGTTTTAAGTCTTGGTATTTCTTGGAAGATGTACAAATTCCTTGTGCATCGTATTCTTTGCTTAACGCCAAAAATCGTTTTGGACACGAACTTCCTGCTTTGCTTTCCTCAATTCGTTTCAATTTTAATTTTTCATTCGTTGTGCCTCGCAATGTATTGAACGGTATCCCCAACGGCGAAATATGACTTAAATAAAAATCATCTTCTTTGGCTCCAGCCAATAGTGCTCTAGTGTGTGTATCAACCGAAGTAGCTTCAGGAACTAACAAAAACGGTGAACCCCAACCCACAGAATCTACCTCATAATGATTCAATAGAAAATCGTGTTCTTCAGCAGTTCCTACACCGCCTTGAACCGTAATTTTTAAATCCAAAGGTTGTTGTGGAACATGCATTTCTTTTTGTCCCAATGCTTTCGCCATCAACTCATGCGCAGATTGAATCAATTGCTCTTTTTTCTGTTTGAATTCTTCCAGAATAGGTCCCAACAAATAGCCTTCGGTAGCAAAAGCATGTCCGCCACAATTCAGTCCAGATTCGATTCGATATTCAGAAACCCAAAGTCCTTTTTTAGCCAAAAAATTCCCTTGAATCATAGCCGAACGAAAGTCACTCACTTTTAGTGTAATTTTCTTTTTCAATGTATTATTTTTATCTGGAAAGAAAGCTGAAAAACTTTCGAAATAGCTGTATAATCTTGGGTTCATCCCAGCCGATAAAACAACCGAAGATTCTAATGTACTGTTCACAAACCCGCGAAGTGCAGCATGTGCATCATTAAAAGCAATTGGCAATTGTTCGTCTTTGATAAAATTGTCCTTATCTAATTTGGTCATAATATTAACATCAATATCACCTGGGAAAAGATTTTTCTCCAGATAATTTTTGATATTTTCTTTAAAAGCAAAACCGTCTTCCATCAAGTGTTGCAGACCCGCTTTAATCTCTGATTTGTTGGGCAACATGGTGATGTAATTTTCCAAAGCTGATTTGCTTTCGGATAATTCCGTTTTGAAATTTTCGAATTTTTCCTTCACGATTTTGTTTACCAAATTCAGATAAGAAGTAATACGTTCTGCACGATAATCATGCATTTTCTGGGTCATTTCCTGATACGGCAAATCGAATTTCTTACTGTAAAAAGCATTCATTTTTTCGATAAGTTCATCATCCATAATTGAAATTACGGAGGAAATTCCATACTTAGCCACTCGTATTGGGCTATCAATCGTATAAGCAAGTCCCATCACTGGAATATGAAAGGTATGAAGTGGTTTACGTGTAGTCATAGTAAAATGAGTTTTATATATAAACCACAAAAATCGCGAAAGAAAACCTTAAAAAAACTGATAAATATCATGCTTTCAATGCTATAAACAGCATTTATTTTGTGCTTTTTAGAAAAACAAAAACAACATCAACTATACATTTTGTTAGTTCAAGTAAAAAGTGTAGCAGATGCATTAAAAACACTTGCAGTTAGCTGACGTATTTTTCGAAGCAGACACGAAAGTTAAATCTGTCTTAAAAATCATACGTAAATAAGTTTAATTTCTACTTTTACTGGAAAAATAGATATGAAAAAAATTACAACAACATTATTTGCATTATGCGCATTTGCATTTGCAAATGGACAAGCAAAAGACGGTCAGCTCTTAAAAGGAAAGTGGCTTATTGAGGCCAATACTGGTTTTGGTAACAATGTAGGTTCTACAGCTTTGTATTTTAGTAATACAGATGGTGTAAACGCATTTAACATTGGTGCTGAAGGCGGCTATTTTATAAAAGACAATCTAGCATTAAAATTAGGACTGGGTTATGGAGAAGTTGATGGTGTAGGTGAACCAATTGCCTATAAAGTTGGTGCTAAATATTATATCAAAGGCATGATTCCTGTAGAACTGTCCTATAACGGTATAGGCTTTGGTGAACCTGATTTAAATCCTACCTACGTAGGAACACAAATAGGCTATGCACTATTTTTAGGCAAAAATGTAAGTATAGAACCTGGAATGAGATATAATTTTGCAACACACAAACAGTTTTATGACAACAAGTTCCAGTTAAACATTGGTTTTGCATTGCATTTTTAAAATAAAAAGTGATCAAAAAAACAAGCCGACTCCCTGCAAGGAGTCGGCTTACTAATTCAAAACAAAACTAACTAAATATTAAAAACCTAAACCTACAGCCATTGCAGTAGCTTGAACATTTACATCTGTGATTTTTGTTGCCGCACCTGTAGCTAGATTGATACTGTATACAGCGGTAACATTATTTACTTTTAGCAATGCAAATGCTGTAGTACTGTTTCCTCCAATATCAAATCCACTATCAGCATCTACATTAATTCCTAAACTTCCTATGGATACAAGAGTTCCGTTATTAGGTGGATCTTGACGGAAAAGAGTATCTGTTTGTGAGTCTATTACAAATAAAACCGTTGTTGTTGCACCCGCTATATTATTTGTGTAAGCACCCGCAGTAACAGCTGGAGTTCCAGGATTTAAATTCCCATCAACTGCTGCAACCGTTCCTAAATCTGGGTGTAAACGTAAATTTTGACCTGTATTACTAACTAAACGTATTCTATCAACAGTAGGATTAAAATCAAAACCAAAAGCAGTCCCTACTAACGCAGTTCCAAATGTAGAACCTACAACAGTTAAGGCACCGTTTGCGGTATTCACTGTAAAAAGTCTACTTTGATTTGATACCGCATACAATCCACCATTTGCAGGTCTAAAATCAAGACCTACGATAGATTCATTTGTTGCCAAACCTGTTAAAGCAACTGAATTATGAGTTCCAGTTGTTGGATTAAAACGAAACAACATATTTGAGCTTGTAGTAGCATAAGCAATAGGATTTGTTTTAAAAGCAATACTTACAATTTGCTCCACAAACTTCCCTATGTTTGCAGCTTTACCAGTTGTTAAATCAATAGAAAATAAAGAAGAAACATTATTATTGTTAGTCACGGCTAATGCAGTAGAATTATCAGGTACAATATCCATATCGCCCTGGCCTTCAAAGTTTATTCCTAGATCACCCACCAATTGTAATCCACCATCATTAGGAGGGGTTTGTAAATATAATTTATCTTGTTCAAAGTCAATATCATACAACATCGTTGTGGCAGCTCCCGCCATACTGTTAGTGTATGCAATGGCGCCAATTTTTGGACTGATACCACCATTGATAACTCCGTCTGTAGCAACAACAGTTCCCAATTCTGGGTGTAATCTTAAATTTTGACCAGAATCTGTCACTAATCTTATTCTATCAACAGTAGGATTAAAATCTATCGACGCGTTTGCAGATGCTAAAACAGGTGCAAATGAAGTAGCCCCAAGTGCAGTTGCAACACCACTTTTTTCATTTATAAAATACAAACGACTTGATGAACCCAATCCGTATAGCTGTCCCGTTGCTGATCTATAATCAATGCTCACAATTTTCTCAGCTGCTGGTAATCCTACAATAGGCACTGTTGCAATAGGTGCGCTCAATGTACGTGCGTTGTAAGTAATAATAGTGTTATTACTTGCCAAAGCTGTAAAATTTACATCAGGCGCAACTGCTTCTGCAGGTTTATTAGAATTATTTGAATCATCGTCATTACATGAAATTGCCGTAAGGGACAAAAATGCTACTCCTAGCAAGGAAGCAAAGCCTAAATTAAGTTGTTTCTTTTTCATCGTTTTTTTTATTTGGTTATACAAACATTTACGAAACGATATTTAATTTGGTTTTACCAAATCTATTTTTTTTGGTTATCCAATGAAAATCAAACTGTAATTTGCTTACTACACTTTAAAATTCTCATGCTTTACATTTAAAAAAAAGAGTAAAAAGAACGGGTAAATACAATCCAATTCTGTTGAAAAAAAAAGTATATAAACTTAAAAAAGCGTTTCTATATTACTAAAATTGAAAGAAATAATCCTCTATAACAACCATTTTCTAGATAATTTTTTGTTAATTATTAAACTTTTTTGTTTTGTATTTGTCCTATAGCAATAAACTTTAAAACTAAAAAAAATGAAAAAATTATTGATTGTAATGGTTTTGGCTTTTGGAATAACAAGTCAAGCGCAAGAAAGAAAAACAAGAACTGAGGGTGCTAAAATGGAAGGCATGAGTACTGATCAAAAAAGAGCCTTACAGGTCAAGAAAATGACTCTGGAACTAGATCTTAATGCATCGCAGCAAAAAGAAATTAGTTCACTTCTTGCAGAACAAAGCACTAAACGTGAAGCGCTGCTTGCTGATAAAAAAGCCAATAAAACAGTAGAAAAAAAACAACTAACGTCTAATGAGCGTTTTGAGCTTAAAAACCAAATGCTAGACAATCAAATAGTGATGAAAGAAAGAATGAAAAAAATTCTTTCAAACGAGCAGTTTAAAAAATGGGATGCTTCAAGAACAGAAAGACACCAACGAGCTGCTAAAAGACTAGTGTATCAGCATGGTAAAAAAGCGAATAGAATGGAGTCTCACAGAAAATAAATGATTATTTTATAAAAAATACCCCCGAATAGTATCTAACTTTTTGGGGGCATTTTTATGTAAATATTTTTTACGTCAATCCTTTTTTTAAAAAGTTTTAGACACTTTATCGATGGCTTGAATGGTGAAATCTAGATCTTCATACGTAAGCGCATCAGTTATAAACCAAGTTTCATAAGCAGAAGGCGCTATGTAAATTCCTTCTTGGAGTAAGCCATGAAAGAATTTCTTAAAGGTTTCATTGTCTCCTTTTGCAGCTGTTTGAAAATCTACTACTGCGTTTTCATCAAAATGCACTGAAATCATAGATCCAATGGTATTTATTGTAAACACCACGTTGTTATTGCGCAAAACTCTATCTATTCCTGCTGCTAAGTAAGCTGTTTTGTCTTTTAATCGATTAAATACCTCTCTATCTGCATCTAAGGCTTGTAGCATGGCTAATCCTGCGGCCATTGCCAATGGATTTCCAGACAAAGTTCCTGCTTGGTAAACAGGACCTAATGGCGCAAGATAATTCATAATTTCAGCGCGTGCTGCAAAGGCACCTACAGGTAAACCTCCACCTATTACTTTTCCAAAACAAACAATATCTGAACTAACTCCTGCAAGCTCTTGAACTCCGCCTGCTGCAAGTCTAAAACCGGTCATTACTTCATCAAAAATAAGTAGGATTCCATTATCTGTACACAATTGGCGCAAGCCCTCTAAAAAACCTTCTTTAGGTGGAATACAACCCATATTACCCGCCACAGGTTCAACAATTATGGCTGCAATTTCATTAGGATTTGCTGTAATTAATTCAGCTACATTGGATAAGTCATTGTATCGTGCTAGCAAAGTATCCTTAGCCGTTCCAGCGGTTACCCCTGGACTATTAGGAGAACCAAATGTAATAGCGCCACTTCCTGCTTGAATCAAGAAAGAATCGGAATGTCCGTGATAACAACCTGCAAATTTTATGATTTTATCTCTTTTAGTATACCCACGTGCTAGTCTGATGGCACTCATACAGGCTTCGGTCCCTGAGTTTACAAAACGAATTTTATCAATATTGGGTACCATTTTAACGGCTAAAGCAGCAATTTGAGTTTCAAGCTCAGTTGGCATCCCAAAAGAGGTTCCTAATTTTGCTCTTTCAACGACAGCTTCAACAACAGGCTCATACGCATGGCCTAAAATCATTGGCCCCCATGAATTGATGTAATCTATTAGTTTATTTCCATCTTCATCATACAGGTAAGCACCTTTGGCACTTTTTACAAAAATAGGCGTACCACCTACTGCTTTAAAGGCACGAACAGGAGAATTGACACCTCCAGGAATTACTTTTTCTGCTTCAGCAAAAAGCTGACTACTTCTTTTATATAACATCTAATGAATACTAATTATGTGTTTATACTTATTTTACAATTAACCGCTGACCAATAGCGAGTGCGTTATCAGTAAGATTATTTTTTTGTTTTAAATCCTCTACTTGTAAGGCAAATTTCTTTGCAATAGAATATAAAGTATCTCCTTTTTGAACTTCATAACTGTCAGAATTCCAAACTACTGACTCCTTATTAGAAATATTTAATTCATCTGTAATTTCCTTAATTTTAGCATTTGAATTGATCCCTAAAACCAAATCATCGTATTGATGTAACTGGTATCTTTCTATATATGAAATTAATTTATCAGGATACTTAGGATCTGTGGCGTAACCCGCTGCTCGTAAACCTTTGGCCCAAGCCTTGTAATCGCCTTTTTGATTTTCAAATAATTTAGAATACCTGTTTCTACTCGTTAAAAAGAGTGCATGATCCTTAAAAGACTCTGATGGATTTTCATATTTTCTAAAACATTCCTGAGAGGCATCATCATCATGATTGACTGATTCTCCTGTCCAACCCACATGACATTTTATCCCGAAGTGATTGTTAGCACTCAAGGCCAAATCACCGTTGCCTGCTCCAGATTCAAGGATTCCTTGTGCCAAAATAATACTCGCTGGAATGCCGTAGTTTCTCATATTACCCATAGCAATATCTTTAAATTTAGAAACATACAAGGTAATTATATCACTGGTCACAACCGTTTTAGAGGTAGAAACTATAACTTCTTTTGGTGCATTATTTGCCGTTGTTTTCGTTTTTTGGGATACCGAAACATTTGGTTTTGTTGGTACTTTGGTAACCGGCTTTTTAGCTGATCTATTAGTTTCGGGTTTTCCCTTTACAACAGTTGGAACACTTGCTCTTGGTGTGCTTTTTTTAGTTACAATGACAGGTTTAGTAGCATTACAACTTGCTAATACTAGCACTACAAGCAAGACTATATATTTTTTAAACATGGATATTAATAGTTGGTAATTGTTTGTTTTTTAACTTGATATTCATGCCTTGAATACCTTGTAAACCTCCTGTATGGATCATTAAAATTTTCGAATTTTCGGGAAAATAATTTTTCTCCATCAAATCAAGAACTCCATAAACCATTTTTCCAGTATAAATAGGGTCTAGAGGTATTTTAAAATCGTGATAAAACTGATTGATAAATTGTATCAAAGTATCGTTTACCTTGCCGTAACCCCCAAAATGATAATCTGTTTGTAACTCCCAGTTTTTATTCTTTACAAAATTACAAATTTCCTCTTTCAAAAAATCACCTTTTAAAGCAGGAAATCCTAAAACTTTTTGATGTGGCAAAATACTATTTATAATACCTGAAATAGTTCCTCCTGTTCCAACGGAGCAACAGATATAATCAAAATAACTATCCTCCTCATTTACTATTTCCTGACACCCTTGTATGGCTAATGCATTAGTTCCACCCTCAGGAATCATATAAAAAGCTCCCCATTTTTCGGTCCATTTTGCAAGATTTTCTGGTTCATTCTTATGCTGATAATCTGATCTTGAAACAAACTCAAATTCCATTCCGCATTGCTTAGCAAACGCTAATGTGGGATTTAGAACCGTTTGGTTCTTTAATTCATCCCCTCGAATAATACCAATAGTTTTAAAACCATTTTCATACCCTGCATAAGCTACTGCGGCAATATGATTTGAAAATGCGCCTCCAAAAGTGAGCAACTGTTTTTCTTGCAATTCCTTAGCTTCAAGAATATTATATTTAAGCTTTCTGAATTTATTTCCTGATACAAATGGATGTAACAAATCCTCTCTTTTGATGTATAATTCAATTGAGTTGGAGAACATTTTCGCTACCTTTTGATTCAAAATATTTGATTTTATTACAAAGGTAAAACTAAAATGTATAAAAAATGCAACCTTCTCAGATTGCATTTAGAATTTGTATACTATTAAAATTAATTTTTAATGATTACTTTTTTTCCAAAAACTTTATTGTCTTTAGTAGTCAACTTTACAATATAAATTCCGTCACCATAACTAGCGGTCGAAAACGAATACGATGCTTGATCCCCCAAGTCCTCTTGAGTAAAAATTAACTTTCCAGCAACATCATACACCCCACAAGAAGCAAGCTCAAGCCCATTTGGGTTGCTTATGGTTAAGCTTTTTAATGGATTGTTTTGATAAACTATAAAATCTTCTTTAGCAACACCATCAACATCTAATGTTTTATTGTCTTTAAAAGTAATCTCGAATTGTGTGTTATTTTTCCCAGCTGGTAATTCCATTTCATGGAAACTATTTTTAATGTCGTGATAGGTATCTTTTACTTTGTCATGCAAAAAAATAGCATCCACATCAGGAAAATTGATAATATCCTTGACAGTAATTTTATAAATAGCTGTTTTTGTATTTCGAAAACCAATTGGAATTTTTTTATTAATGTCAAAATTGGTGGCATTAATTATATATTCTATATTGTTAATTAAAAAATATACATCAGCAGGAGAGTTCTCACTACTTGACATAGCATCCATAGCACGATCAGGACCATCTGTAGCCTCAGGTACAAATGCTAATGCAAGTTGCCTTACACCTTGATTATTCATTAAAGTATTTAATCTAATTTGAGGGGTTGGAGCCACACTAACGGTTTTATAATCAAATCCAGATATTGATTTTATTTTTGATAAATAATCTTTTTCAGTATTGGTTTTAGGGTTGTTTGTTGATTTTTCAAACTGTGAGTTGTTAGCCACTCCTTCTTTTACATAAATTCTGTAGCTATTCTTCATTTCAACAGCGCCATTTACAACACCATCTATCATAAACCCCTGACCTATTGGTGAAAATCTTCTTTCAAAAGCAGTACCTACTCCTGTTGAAGGTCCAGGATTTCCAGATCCATCATAGGAAAAAAAAGTAGCTGGAACATAAATACCAGTTCCTCCTCTCGCTATTGGAGAATAAGTACCGTAACCTCCTTTATAATCAGCAATATAGTGTGAGTTTACTGTTTTATCTTGTTCCCAAAAATAAGCAATTCCTGTACAATTTGTTTGTTCTATCAAAAATGCGGCAAGATCAATTGCAGATGGATAGGGATTGCCTGTAAGAGTAAATTGTAACGCTCCCACAGGTATTGATATAGTACCGTCATTTGGTTTTCCTCTAAAATCATAACGCTGTTTGCTTCCTGGATTGTTTTGAACTCCATTTACAGTGATTGCGTTGGTTCCAGACGTTCCCTTCATAGAGAAGCCTTCACCTGCATTTAAAGTCCCAGCACCACCTACTGCTGTCCAATTCCCATAATTTGAAGAGCCTATTAATTTATTAACCCAAAAAGGTGCAATAGCTAGAGGACTAGCGGTACCATTGTAATTATTTGTTGCTAAAATAACTGGATTATTAAATCCTGTCAAGCTCGTAACATCCTTGAGTTGTGTAATAGAAAAAGCTGAATTCCCAACAGTTGCAAGACTTGATCCTACTGGTGAACACCAATAATTATAATGAAAATTATTAGTCGATCCTTCTTGATAAACCGACAAATTCCCTAATCCGCTATTACCACTATTAGTTGTTGTACCTTGTAACAGCTGAGCACTATCTCTTAAATAAAAATTGCTCGTAGTTGCATTGAGCTCTACTTGTTCTTTTACATAAACCACCTCATTTGTAGCAAATACATAACTATTTGGACTCACATACAGTTGTGCCATACTTTCATTTTGAAAAAAAATGAAAAGAAAAAAGAAAGCTCCTTTTTGAAGTATTGATGTGTTCATAAGCTTTTAAATTAAGAGATATTAAATTTCTTTTTTTATAAAAACAGCTCAGCTAATTTGTTTCGAAATCTTAGAAGAAAATAGTAGAAGCAATAGCATGAAACAGAATTTTATTTTATAAAGCTACAAAAAAAATAAAATACAAAAGAACAAAAAAAACGATAAAGTTTATATTTTGTCGACCAAATACATCTTTTTTAATAAAAATTATGTTTTTTCTTTCAAATTTAAAATTACAAAAAGTGAAATAAATCCAGATTTTTACCTGTTGATGAC
>NZ_MTCA01000091.1:0-11846 GCF_002150205.1 Flavobacterium sp. FPG59
AATTAGGCGTTCTTTTATCATTTATTTATGGTTTTTCTTAAGGAAATTTAATTATATCAAAATTAGATTGCAAAGGTTTTAGCATTTGAATCAATTGCGGAATTAAATTTTCACCATATTCAAGGTAAAATTCCGAAAAATTATTTTGTCTTTCCTGTAAACTTTGATTTGGGAAAAGTTCGTTTTGTAAATCGGTAATTCGCTGTAAAACATCACTTAAAGTTCTTTTTTGAGCTTTTAGTAAACGTTTTTCTAGGTTTTCTAATCCCTTTATTTGTTTGGCCTCCTGAGCTTTTAGGGCTCCCATAAAAGATTGGTCGGTTTTTGTGGCACGTTGATGAAGCGAATCAAATTGTTGTTTTAATTGGTCTTTTAAATCTTTTAAATCAATTTGAATCTCTGATAATTCTTTAGTTTTATCATTTCTTAAGTCTTGCTGTTTTGAAAACAAGTCGGACCAACTCAAGTTTAATTGATCTGCTTTTTTGGCTTGTTTTTCGGTTGCTAATAAAACAGAATTCCTTAGCAGAAGCATTGGAAAAGTAATTTTTGCAGCAGCAAAAAAAGATTTGAGTTCTAACCAATAGGCAATTTCTCCGCCTCCGCCAATGTAACAAAGATTTGGTAAAATTACTTCTTGATATAAGGGTCTCATAATCACATTTGGACTGAATTTTTCTGGATGATTTTCTAAAATGGATAGAATTTCTGTTTCATAAAACTCTAGTTTAGTGTGGTTTACTTTGTATTTATTGTTTTCAAAGATGATGCGTTCCCGGATGTTATCTTCAATATAAAACAGATTTATTTCTCTCGGATTTACCTGAATGGTGTACTCTTTTAATTTTTCAGCAGTTTCGAGTACTAATTTATGAGAAGTTTGTTGCAGTAATTCTTCTTTGATGTATGGAATAAAACTACGTTTTAAGTCAGCATTATCGGCATCCATAATTACTAAGCCGTAATTCCCAAATAGTGCATTGGCTAAAAACCGAGTAGCATCGGCAAGATTGTCGTGTTTGAGATAAGAATCCTCAAATAGTTTTTTTAGGGTATTAGCATTTATACTAGAACCTAATTCAAGTGCATATACTTCAAGGAAATCGGCCAAACCTTCAGTAGATAATCGGCCAACTGGTCCAGTACTTTCTTTGTTCCAACGGAATTTTTTACCTTTAAAATTGAAATAATTAATTTCTTCAAAATCATGATCTTCAGTTGCCATCCAGTAAATGGGAACAAAATTATAGGAAGGATATTTCGATTTTAATTCTGTTGTTAAATTAATTGTCGAGATTATTTTATACAAAAAATACAAAGGTCCGCTGAATAAATTTAGTTGATGCCCAGTTGTAACAGTGAATGTATTTGAATTGTTTAAAGATTCAATATTTTGCTTTGTCAAAACGGAAGTTTCAACTTTTAAGTATTGTTTTTGTAAAGTAGAAACTAAAATGGATCTGTTGCTATTGTCGAAATTATTTTGCTTTTCAAGAATTTGCTCTTCAAAGTTTTCAAGAATTGGAAATCTATTGTACAGAGTATCTAAATTGTTTTTTTGATCTAAATAATCGTTCATCAAAGCAGAGAAATATCCTGAATTTTGATAGCTGATACAGTCGGTTGGCATGTTTTGAGTTTCTAAATTTGTCGCTAAAGTAATAAAAAGTAAAGTTAGTTAATTTTGGTTTAAGATATGTTTAGGAAAAGTCTATTTTTAAATGGCTAAGAATCCATTTTTAACCTTTATTTTTGCATAAAAAATTCCACTTGAAAACTAAACTTTTCCTCATCACGCCGCCATTTACGCAATTGAATACTCCGTATCCAGCAACAGCTTATATCAAAGGGTTTTTGAATACGAAAGGTATTGAATCTGTGCAGGCCGATTTAGGGATTGAAGTGATTTTGAAATTATTTTCAAAAGATGGACTTTTAAATTTGTTTCAGGTTTCAAGTTTTAGGTTTCAAGTTCCAAGCGAAACTATCTCAGATAATTCAAAGCGAATTTATGCTTTGCAAGAAGAATATCTTAAAACAATTAACCCTGTTATTGCTTTTTTACAAGGAAAAAATCCAACATTGGCGCTTCAAATTTGTCAAGAAGATTTTCTGCCAGAGGCGTCACGATTTACCCAGTTAGAGGAACTCGATTGGGCTTTTGGAACAATGGGAACGCAGGACAAAGCGAAACATCTAGCCACCTTGTATCTAGAAGATATTTCGGATTTTATTGTGGAATGTGTTGATGCTAATTTTGGTTTCAGCCGCTATGCGGAACGGTTGGGTCGAAGTGCAAGTTCTTTTGATGAGCTTTACGAAGCTTTACAAAGTGAGCCAACTTATATTGATGGAATATTAATTTCGATTCTAAAAGAGCGAATCGAAGCTATTCAGCCTACTTTATTCCTGATTTCGGTACCGTTTCCAGGGAATTTATACGCAGCGTTCCGATCTGCGCAATGGGTGAAAAAGAATTATCCCAATATTAAAATTTCAATGGGCGGCGGTTTTCCAAATACGGAATTACGTTCACTATCGGATGCGCGTGTTTTTGAATTCTTTGATTTTATTACTTTGGATGATGGAGAAATGCCAATTGACGAGTTAATTCATTCTATTGAAAATCCAAATTACAATACTTACAAACGAACTTTTTTATTAGAAAACGGAAAAGTAGTTTATAAAAACAATTCTGCTAAACCTGATTACAAGCAATCACAAGTAGGTACACCTGATTATTCAGATTTACTTTTGGATAAATACATTTCGGTTATTGAAATTGTAAATCCCATGCACCGTATGTGGAGTGATGGTCGCTGGAATAAACTCACCATGGCGCACGGATGTTATTGGGGAAAATGTACGTTTTGTGATATTTCATTAGATTATATCAAAATTTACGAACCCGTTGCTGCTAATTTATTGTGCGATAGAATGGAGGAAATGATAGCCCAAACAGGTGAAACAGGTTTTCATTTCGTTGACGAAGCAGCTCCGCCAGCTTTAATGCGAGCCTTAGCTTTGGAAATCTTGCGCCGAAAATTAGCGGTCACTTGGTGGACTAATATTCGATTTGAAAAGAGTTTTACTGAGGATTTATGTTTGCTACTCAAAGCATCTGGTTGTATAGCGGTATCTGGTGGTCTTGAAGTAGCCTCAGATCGATTATTAAAATTAATTGACAAAGGTGTAACGGTTGAACAAGTGGCTCGTGTAACCCGAAATTTCACCCAAGCCGGTGTCATGGTGCACGCCTATTTAATGTATGGTTACCCTACTCAAACCATTCAGGAAACTATTGATAGTCTAGAAATGGTGCGTCAATTATTTGAAGTAGGTATTTTGCAATCGGGATTTTGGCATCAGTTTGCCATGACAGCACACAGTCCTGTAGGTTTATATCCAGAACAATTTGGAGTTAAAAAAAACACAGAAAGCATAGGGACATTTGCTAACAATGATATTGATTATACTGATGCTACTGGAATAAATCACGACAAGTTTAGTTTTGGACTTAAAAAATCACTTTATAATTACATGCACGGAATTTGTTTTGAATACGATCTTCAGGATTGGTTTGAATTTAAGATTCCAAAAACAAAAATTCAATCTGATTTTATTGTTAACGCTATTGAAAATGAAGAAACTTTCAATATAAAACCAACTGCCAAAATTGTTTGGCTAGGAGGAAAGCCATTAGTGGATCATTTTACTAAAACTAAGAAAGGAAATTCATGGGATATGACTACACTTACTTTTCATGATAAAAAAGAGCCTTTTAGTATTCTTACCAATAAAAACGAGGGTGAATGGTTGGTGGAAACCTTGGAGAAAATCTCCGTTTTGAATGTTAAAAATTATACTTTTCAGGAATTAAAAGCAGATTTTGAACTAAGTCTGGAAGATTTTGAATTGTTTTGGTACTCAAAGCCTATTAAAACATTAAGAGAATATAAGTTGTTAGTACTTTAAGTTTTTTTTTAATAAACTATATCTAATTAGCATAAAACTTTTATTTTTCGATTACGAAAACGTTTTCTTTTACTTATTTTTACAACACTAAAATAAGAAGCAAATGAGTATTGATTATAAAGTTACTGTAAACGACACTTTTCATTTTGATTTGGATAGCGAGCGTGTTGCACAAGTTGATGCTGTAAGTATCGAAAAAAATAATTTTCATATTCTTCATGAAAATGTAGCCTTTAAAGCAGAAATCCTATCTGCTGATTTTCATCAAAAAAAATATACCGTAAAGGTAAATAGCAACACCTATAATGTTGCAATTTCTAGCCCGCTGGATAGTTTGATAAAAGAAATGGGTTTTGAAACAGGACTTTCAAAACAAGTTAATTTTATTAAGGCACCTATGCCTGGTTTGATTTTAGAGATCAATGTAGTTGTGGGGCAAACAGTGAAAGAAAATGATAATTTGATTATTCTAGGTGCCATGAAAATGGAAAATAGCTTTCTTTCACCACGCGAAGGTGTAATTAAAAGTATTTCTGTGCAAACAGGTGATGCTGTAGATAAAGGCCAGTTATTAATTGAATTTGAATAATAAAATACGGCTAGTTTGCAAATTGAAATTACAAGGTTGCATTACTCAATGCACTACATTTTAAGAGAGTAAAATTTGCGAATCTGCGGTTTAAAAGATATAAAATGAAAAAAATATTAGTTGCTAATAGAGGTGAAATTGCTATTCGAGTGATGAAAACCGCTCAAAAGATGGGGATTAAAACAGTAGCGGTTTTTTCTACAGTTGATAGAAATGCGCCGCATGTGAAATTTGCTGACGAAGCGGTTTGTATTGGAGAAGCACCTTCGAGCGAGTCGTATTTGCTTGGAAATAAAATTATTGAAGTTGCAAAAAGCTTAAATGTTGATGCCATTCATCCAGGATATGGATTTTTAAGTGAAAATGCTGATTTTGCCGAAGAGTGTGAAAAAAACAACATTATTTTTATTGGTCCAAAGTCTAGAGCCATAAAGATTATGGGAAGTAAACTAGCAGCCAAAGAGGCTGTAAAACAGTACAATATTCCTATGGTTCCTGGTTTTGACGAGGCTATTACTGATGTTGAAAAAGCAAAATTAATAGCAAAGAAAGTTGGTTTTCCAATTCTAATTAAAGCATCTGCTGGAGGTGGAGGAAAAGGTATGCGTGTGGTAGAAAGCGAAGCTGATTTCGAATCGCAAATGGATCGCGCTATCAGTGAAGCAATTGCTGCTTTTGGTGACGGATCTGTATTTATTGAGAAATACGTGGGTTCTCCTAGGCATATTGAAATTCAAGTAATGGCTGACAGTCACGGTAATGTGTTGTATTTGTTTGAAAGAGAATGTAGTATTCAACGCCGCCATCAAAAAGTTATTGAAGAGGCTCCTTCATCAGTTTTAAGTCCTGAATTGCGACAAAAAATGGGTGAAGCTGCCGTATTAGTCGCAAAGTCTTGTGATTATCTAGGTGCGGGAACTGTCGAATTTTTATTGGATGAAAATAACAATTTTTATTTCCTAGAAATGAACACGCGTTTGCAAGTGGAACACCCTGTGACCGAGATTATAACAGGAACAGATCTTGTAGAATTACAAATAAGAGTTGCTAGGGGCGAAGCATTAGCCATGAAACAAGAAGATCTTAAAATAAAGGGTCATGCCGTAGAGTTGCGTGTGTATGCCGAAGACCCTATGAATGATTTTCTACCAAGTGTAGGGCATCTGGATGTATATCAATTGCCTGTTGGCGAAGGTGTTCGTGTGGATAATGGTTTTGAACAAGGTATGGATATTCCTATTTATTACGATCCAATGTTGGCTAAATTAATTGCTTTTGGTGAAACTCGTGAAGAAGCAATTCAAATTATGATCAAGGCTATCGAAAACTATCATGTTGAGGGTGTTCAAACGACCTTAGCTTTCGGAAAATTTGTTTTTGAACATGAGGCTTTTCGTTCTGGGAATTTTGATACTCATTTTGTTAAGAAATATTACAATGCTGAAGTTTTGAAACAACAAATGGAACAAGAAGCTAAAATTGCTGCTATGGTAGCTCTAAAGCACTATTTTGAAGACCAGAAAATCATACGCTTGTTGAATTAAACTATTTTTTATCCATTATTTAGAAATAGCTTAGTCAAGCCTTTTTTTAAGGGTGCTCAATCATTCTAGGGTCTTTAATAAAATTAGCGTTTAAAAAAAGAAAAACATGAAAGACAAAATAAATATATTAAACGAAAAAATTGCCGAAGCTCATTTGGGTGGAGGTAAAAACAGAATTGCAAAACAACATTCTAATAAAAAGCTTACGGCAAGAGAGCGAATCGAGTATTTGCTGGATGAAAATTCTTTTGAAGAAATAGGAATGTTAGTGACACATCGTACCACTGATTTCGGAATGGAAAAAGAACAGTATTATGGGGATGGAGTTATTACAGGCTACGGAACCATTAATGAAAGATTAGTATATGTTTTTGCTCAAGATTTTACGGTTTTTGGAGGTTCGTTATCTGAAACTCATGCCGAAAAAATTTGCAAAGTAATGGATATGGCCGTTAAAATGGGTGCGCCTATGATAGGACTAAATGATTCAGGAGGTGCGCGTATACAAGAAGGAGTGAGATCATTAGGTGGATATGCCGATATTTTTTATAGAAACGTACAAGCAAGTGGTGTAATTCCTCAAATATCGGCCATTATGGGCCCTTGTGCTGGAGGAGCGGTATACTCGCCTGCGATGACCGACTTTACGATGATGGTTGAGGATACCAGTTACATGTTTGTTACAGGGCCTAATGTGGTTAAAACTGTGACAAATGAAACGGTAACTTCAGAGGAATTGGGTGGTGCAAGTTCACATTCAACTAAATCTGGTGTGGCTCATATTACATCAACAAATGATGTGGCGTGTTTAGATGATTTAAAACAATTATTAAGCTATTTGCCGCAGTGTAACAAAGAAAAAGCAGCTGATTTGCCTTATACACTTAATGACGAATATCGAGTTAAATTGACCTCAATACTTCCTGATAATCCTAATAAGCCGTATGATATGCACTCGGTTATAAGTGAAATCATTGATGAAGATTCCTTTTTTGAGATTCATAAAAATTATGCCGAAAATATAATTGTAGGTTTTGCTAGATTAGCGGGTCGCAGTATAGGTATTATTGCAAATCAACCTATGGTTCTTGCAGGATGTCTGGATGTGAATAGTTCTAAAAAAGCAGCGCGTTTTACTCGTTTTTGTGATGCATTTAATATTCCGCTTTTAGTACTTGTAGATGTGCCTGGATTTTTACCAGGAACTGATCAAGAGTGGAACGGAATTATAGTTCATGGTGCAAAATTACTATATGCATTAAGTGAAGCTACGGTTCCAAAAGTTACTGTTATTACTAGAAAAGCTTATGGAGGTGCCTATGATGTGATGAACTCCAAGCACATAGGAGCCGATATGAATTTTGCTTGGCCAACTGCCGAAATTGCTGTTATGGGAGCAAAAGGAGCTTCGGAAATTATTTTCAAAAAGGAAATCAATGAAGCTGAGAATCAAGAAGCTAAACTGTTAGAAAAAGAAGCAGAATATGCTGATTTATTTGCAAATCCCTACACAGCTGCACAACGAGGTTTTATTGACGAAGTGATTCTTCCACAAGATACCAGACGAAAGTTGATAAAATCATATAGCATGCTAGAAAATAAGGTGAGTGTTACGCCAGTACGAAAACACGGAAATATTCCTTTGTAATTTTCAATAAATTAAAAAAGTATTAACCACCAGAAATGGTGGTTTTTTTTGGACTTATTCTTTCAAAAGTTACTCTTTCAATTAATTGTGGCCTCTTTTTGATTTATTGACTTTCAGTTTTACTGTAAAAAGCACTCGATTTATAGATTTTACCGCAGCAATTATTTTTTTTTCCACAAAAAGCATTCAAAATAATTGTTTTTCCATGAAATACTTGAAACAATTATTGTTTTTAGAAAAGGAAAAGCTTTACCAGTATTTTACTATAGCCCAAGTTTTCAGAAGTGTGCAACGTATTAATGTAGTTATTTTTCAACTCTGGATGAATTATATCGCCTCCATCGGTTGAAACCGTTGGCTATAGTTTTGAGGAAAATGAACTGTTGAAATTCTTCTTTTTTTATAGCTTTACTCCGCTTTAAACCGAAACCCGATCCCGTGTAAATTATCAATGGCTATTCCTTTTTCGTTTGCCAAAATTTTGCGCAAGCGGGAAATAAAAACATCGAGACTGCGTCCCATGAAATAATCATCGTCACCCCAAAGAGAGGTTAGAATTTGTTCCCGTTTTAGCACCACGTTTTTATTGTCGAGGAATAATTTTAAGAGATCGGCTTCGCGTTGCGTGAGTGGTATTTTTTCGGTTTCATTAAAAAGGATGAAATTTTTGGTGTCAAATTGGTATTTCCCAATTTCGTAGATTGATTTTTCAACCAAATTGTTTTTGCGGGAACGTCTTAGAAATATTTCAATTTTAAGGAGTAATTCTTCTATGCTAAAAGGCTTCACGAGATAATCATCGGCACCCAATCGAAGCCCTTTGAGGCGGTCTTCTTTTAAGGTTTTGGCCGACAGGAAAATAATGGGAACATCAACATCGAGTTTCCTGATTTCGGTGGCCAGTTCAAATCCATCCATTTTTGGCATCATTATATCTAGAATGCAAATGTCAAAACTTCCTTTTTTGAAGGCTTCAAAACCTGATTTTCCGTCTTCGCAATGCGTCACTTCATAGTGGTTTTGCTCCAAGTTGTCTTTGGTCAGGAATGCTAAGGTAGCATCGTCTTCGGTATACAATATTCGAACAGTACTCATTTAGTTTTGAGGAATTAATAGTGAAAAAGTACAGCCTTTTTTGGGATTACATTTTACGGTTATTTTCCAGTGGTGGAGGTCGCATACTTTCTTGGCATAGTACAAACCCAATCCAAAACCGGTGACTTCATTGCTTTTTTGATTCGGAATTCTATAAAATTTATCAAATACAAAAGGGATGTTTTTGGAATCAATTCCAATACCGTTATCCGTAAAATCGAATTGTAGATACTTTCCAACTTTTGCAATAGCGATACAAATTTCGGGTTTATTTTCGCTGTATTTTAGGGCATTATCGAGCAAGTTGTACACCAAATTGGTAAAGTGAAATTCGTCCGCTTCAATGGTAACGGTTGCTAAATCTGTTTTAATTTCAATTTGGGTTTCGGGATGTTTTAGGGTACTGTTTTCAATTACAGCTTCTAAAATAGGCAATACATTCAACATCTTTTTATCCAATACCAAAGGAGCATTATCTGATTTTGCAACGCTCAGAATTTTTTCGATATGCTGATTTAGCTTGTTGCTTTGGTCAATAATAATGTGCGTGTATTTTTCCAGTTTTTCATCTTGCAGAATTGGATTTTGTTTGATGAGGTAATTGGAAGCAATTAATATGGAAGATAAAGGCGTTTTGAATTCATGTGTCATATTATTGATGAAATCACGTTGCAAGTCAGAGTATTTCTTTTGCTGTAAAAGCGTAAAAATAGAATAGACATAAACCAGTAAAATGACAATTAAAGCAATCGAAAGCACAAACCAAAACCGTAAGGAACTGAACAAATAACTCGTTTCATTGGGAAACCGAATGGCAAAATAATAAACTAAATTTTTATGTTTGGGGAAACCTACAGAATGTTTGGTCTGTTTCTTTTCGGATAGCGAAATGTAGTTGCCATAGACCATTTCGTCGCTTTGGCAATTGTACATGGCATATTCAAAATCGGTGGTGATGTTCATTTTCTTGAACTCGGATATGAGATAAAACTCTAAAATTTCGGGTTCAAAATCATTATCAATATTCACAATATAATAATCATTGGAGATTTTCCGCACTGGATTTTTACCTGGAAGTTCTTGATTGGTTCCTTGATACAATTTTTTGGCAACTTCCAGTAAGGCAACATGTGCTCTTTGACTGAACTTTTTTTCCTCAACACTGAAGGCTTCTTTCGTCCAAAGCAATTGTGCTACAAGGATTCCTATAATGGCGATTAACCCGATTAAGATGCTGCTATTGAGTTTGGTCAGTTTCATTGTGTAATATTAATCAAAATTTGCTTGACTTTTTTGCATTAACAAGTCGTTAACAAAGATTGAATACCGCTTAACATGAGTGTCTGTTTTTCTAATCTACTTTTGGATTGTTAAAAAACAGTAACCTATAAAACAAATTTATTATGAAAATGATTAAAATTTCAATGTTGGCATTAACTCTAGGATTAATGTCATTTTCGGCCATCGAACCTGTAAAAGCAATAGTTTCAAAAGTAGCTATTGCGGCTTCTTCAATTGTATGGAAAAGTGAAAGTATAGATGTGGGACAGATTCCTCAAAACACTCCAAAACCAATTGTTTTTGAATTCAAAAACACTGGAAAAAAAGCTGTAATCATTACCAATGTACAAGGTTCTTGCGGATGTACGGCAACAGATTATACCAAAACTCCAATTGCTCCAGGAAAATCAGGAACCGTTACAACTACCTATAATGCGGCTTATCCAGGGGGATTTACAAAAACGGTATCGGTAACTACAAATGCTGAAACGACTGTAAAAGTTTTAACAATAAAAGGAACTGTTGTTGCGGCTACTGGAGTGAAAAGTTAATTTTTAAGGTTAATTTTTGGAGCTTTATCTTGAGCTATTAAAATAGATAACACGTTGGATACTTAAATAAAAGTAAATAAAAAAGAGATGGTTTAGCAGCATCAATTTAGATATCAGATAGCTTGAAAGTTATTAGTGATGAAAAAATAATAGTTGGGCAATGTTTATAAAATCATTATTCAAGTCTGATCCAAGAGTGTCTTTTTGGAGTATAAAATATAATGCTATGTAATTGAATTTATAATAATTACACTTTCTGAATTTATGAATAGTAAATCTATTATTATTGGTTAATCCATGTTAAGTGAAACAAAAAACACAATCAAGAATCTAAATTGAATGGACAATATAGCCTTGATTGTGTTTTGTTTTAAATGGGACTAAAAGCTAATAAGAATACATCTTTGCTTTCAAGTTTTTTGTTTCCTTAGAAACAATAACAATGAACGGGTATCCTTTTTCTGCTGCAAGCTGTTTTAATCTTCTTTCTACTTGATCTTGAAATTCTTTGTCGGTTTCTCCCTTGGTTTTACCAAGAAAACTACTTGTTATACCTACTTCTTTTAGGCCTTGTGTTTGATAAGGTTCTAAAATAACAACTTTATCATAATCTTTTTTACTTGAAATGATAATTTTGTTTGAAACCGTTTTGGAATCAGAATTTGATTTTTCTATCAATTGAGCAACTGCAAATTGACTTATACTTTTTTCTTCTTGATTTACTTGACTATTGTAAAAAACTTGATCATTAGCCACTTTAATAAAATTAACATCAATTTTTTGACCGTCATGTTTTATGAGTTCATGAGTTTGAGCGTGAATAGTAACGCTTAATAAAAAGATACCAAGGACTATAATATTTTTCATTTTTTTATTTTCATTTAAATTGGTTAGAATTGCTTTATTTTTTTTATCGTTTATGTATTTCAGGAGGAGGAGAAAGAATATCAATATTTTTTTCCTGAAAATGAAAAGGGTTTTGTACACTAGGATTTTTGGTGCTGACAATTTCAAAAAATAGTCCAACAAAAAACTCTTTTGTTGTATAACAAAACTTCAAAAAGTAATCTTCAATCACAGATTCTTCCTGATTCTTCTCAATGTTTTCAATAAGGCTTTTTTGTTTTTCTCTTTTGTAAAATTCAGAAGAGTTACCTATGAAT
>NZ_MTCA01000238.1:0-4535 GCF_002150205.1 Flavobacterium sp. FPG59
ATACTACTCTATCTTGAATAGGTTCTAAAATATTTTGCAATCTTTGAATTCTAAAAAAAATACAGCAATATGAGCAAGACTAAATTAACAATCAATAAAAATGGTTCTATAAAAATAGAAGGTGATTTTGAAATTACAGATTGCAATGGTCAAACCTATGGTTTGGAAGGCAGAACGGCATTAGGCCTTTGCCGTTGCGGATTGTCAGTGAACAAGCCTTTTTGCGATGGTTCGCATCGCAATGGTTTTGAGCATGAGCCAACTGCATTTGACTTGCCACCGATGAAAACAAAATAATAGTGTTTTGTGATTCGAGTAAACAAGAAAAGCTACATCTTTCAGGGTGTAGCTTTTCTTGTTTTTTGATTATATGATAGAATTATAAAACCCTATTTATTTTTCAAACTACTAATAATCGCCATTACATCTTGATCACCAAATCCTTCTTTTTCGGCTGCAGCATAACTGTCATACAAAGGATGAATGAGTGGCGAATCTAATCCTGCAGCTTTGGCTAAGCCTAAATCTTTAACCAAATGTTTTAAGGCAAATGCCGCTGGATACGAATCGTTTAAAATAGAAGGTGTTTTGATATTCGTGATGCCGTTACCACAAGCGCCTTGATTGATAATGTTAAGCATGTTTTCTTTGCTCACGCCGTTTTTCTCGGCAAATAAAACCGTTTCGGCTATTCCTTGAAGATTTAATCCTAATAGGTAATTTATGGCTAATTTAGCTGAACTTGCCACGCCCGGTTCGCCTACATGAATGGCAATTTTTCCCAAAACATCAAATATTGGTTTGGCTTTTTCAAAATTTTCTGGAGTAGCACCAACCAAAATTACAAGTGTGCCATCTTGTGCCGGTTTTACACTTCCCGAAACGGGAGCATCTATAAATGCAACTTGATGTCGGTTGCAAATGGTGTTTAAATAGCGAGAAGTTTCAGGAGAAACGGTACTCATATTGATAATTGTTTTTCCTGAATTAGCTTTCGATAACAAACCGGTTGTACCTTCAAAAACTTCTTTTACTGCTGCGTCATTAGATAACATAGTTAACACCACGTCACAGGTTGCCATAATTTCTTGTAAACTGTCTGCTGATTTTGCTCCTGCAGCCAGTAAAGGTGCTTCTTTTTCTTTGGTTCTATTAAAAACGGATACATTAAAACTCGCTTTCAGTAGGTTAAGCACCATTGGGTTACCCATGTTGCCCAGACCAACCCATCCTAATTGTATATTTTTCATAATGTTCTAGTTCAAAAAATGATTTGTTTTCTTTTTGGTTTTAAATGCATACTTGCAAAAGGTAAACAACACTAAAGTACGGTTTAATTTTGGAAAATATACCATCTTGCCAATAGCACATGTGGGACTGAGGAGTTTTGATTTTAAACTTATAAATAACTCGTAAGCCTAGTAAGTAAGAATCCTATGCCAACTCCAATTAAAGCCGCAAAAATCCTCTGTTTGATATTAATTTTAGCGGATTGTTCTTCAAGCAATAGATCATTTTCCATCAATTGCATTTTCATATTTCCTGAAAAGTATCTGATTTTTAAAACTAAATTCCTGCCTTGAAGTTTTATGGGATGATTTTCACTTGAGAAAGAAAACTTACTTGAAACTTTTTTTCCGTTTAAAAGCACTTTTTCAACTCCAAGAATAGTGTTCCAAAATTCTATGGTGTTGTTTTCAATAGTAAATTCAGCGTGTTTCATCGTATAATAAATGAGAATTGTTATGCAATTTGGCGTTATGATTTTAGTTTTTACGAATGAATTACAAAGTAGCTTTACGCCAATTGTACAATAACAATCGTCTTCTATCATCGATATCATTCACTCTTACCTCAGTAATATCCTCTATTTTAAAAAGTGAAGTTCCTAGATCTTCTCCGTTTTTTGCTACACAATTCAGAATAAAATCTTCATTAGAAAGGTCTTTAACAAAACCAGAGAAAAATTCATTTCCGTTGATTTCAAAACTCGCCATTTGATCCTGAGCATTATGCAATTGTAAAACAGCACTAAACTGCCAGTTTTCGGATTGATTCAAGTGAATAGCAAAGTTGGATGGCTTGTCAATAATGTCCGAATACTCAATAAGGCACTCCATAACCTTAATGTAATCATCATTGAAGTCTACATTTTTTATGTTTTGCAATCTGATAAAAATAATTCCATCTGGTTTTCCAAAACGGGTGTAATGCCTAAACCCTATATATTCTTCGTTAATTTCAGTGATGTATCCTACAAGAGAGCCTTTGTCTGAGTTGTATTGCCAAATGGAAATTATTTCTTTGTTTTCCTTAGATTTTTGTAATATCGACTGTAAAATACTGGTACTCATCTGGGGCGATTTCTTTTTTGGTTGAAATAATTTTTTTAAAAATAGAATCATGATGGTTGGCTTGGTTAATCTATTTTATAAAATGTGTCTGAACCGATTCTCTCTTTAAAACCGATTTTGATTATGTTTTGTAAATATGATTCTATTTTATTTGCTAGAACTAATTGTAGTTCTTTAAAAGAATGTATTGTTATTAGCTTTTGTTAACCAAATCAATTAAAGTTCCTATTAGAACAAGTATAATCCCAAAAGATATCATACCTAATAAGTAAGCACACAATGCCTTGATATAGCTCATAACTTTGCCTTTATTAAAAAAATGTCCAATTGCCCAAGAACTATACATTATACCTACGGCACCTGCAAATGTCATAATTTTGAAATGTGTTACACCTTCAATGATTACAATAATCGAAAATATCAGCATTACCATCCCTATAACAAAACATAGCATTATCAAGATTTCATAGAAGTTATAGTTGGACTTTTTAAAAAATATTTTCAACCACATTGCTATTAATACTCCCATCAATATGTTTGCATATCCATAATGTCCTTGTAACCATTTTACAATTATGCTTATTGTATCATTTTGTAAGCCTTTATATTTAATAAATCCATCACCAAGGTTGAAAAAGTTATTTAGGATGGTGTAAATTAGAGAAGTGACAATTATAAATATAACTGGTTTCACAAGTCGGGTTCTATTTTGTGTGAAATAATCTCTGATGTTTTTTCCAGGATTAACTAGTAACTCTTTAACGGTAAATAAAATGCCCCGTTCAAAATGTAAAACGTGTTCTATTTCATGAATTATGTAGTGTCCGTTAATTCTTTTTAATTCAGCTGGCTGTCCGCACTCTGGACAATACTTTGAGGTTAATTCTTGATTACAATTGTTACAATTCATGTTTATAGATTCTTAATTATTTTGCCTGTAGGTTAATAGCTATCCAATTTGGTTCAAAGGGTAAGTGAATTTAATCGTAAATATAATTGATTTTAACTACAAAATAAGAACAAGTATCATTATGAATATGTTTTGTTTTTAGGTACTAGCTGATTATTTTAAATTTATGCTTTGGTATTTAATTTTATTTCTTTTTGAGTTCTTTCATTAAATCTTCTAGATAGTCTGTTTGAATTTCTTGAATTTCAAGTAGTTTTTTGTTTTGATGGGCTAACAAATGATCAATTTTTTCACTCAAAAGTTTTATTTCAAGTTCGGCTTTTAAATTGATTTTATAATCATGTTCGCTTCTCTGTCTGTCTTTTTGTTCCTGTCGGTTTTGGCTCATCATAATAATAGGCGCTTGGATAGCTGCTAAGCAAGAAAGAATCAGGTTAAGCAATATAAAGGGAAATGGGTCAAATGGTTTTGTGGTTAAAAACCAAATATTAATGATCATCCAAATTAAGATGAAAGAAAAGAAAGTGATGATGAACATCCAACTACCACCAAATGCAGCAACATTATCAGCAAGTTTTTGTCCAAAAGTGAGTTCAGCCTCCATTTCATCTTGAATATTTTCAGAAAGAATGGAGTTGTTTTTTATGGCCTCCATTACATCTTGATCAATGGCTGCAATTTCTCCTTTTTCTAGAATGATTAAGGAGGTTAAATAAAGGCGTCTGTATTGATTTAATTCGTCAATAGAAATATAATCGTCTTGTTTTAAGTCGGGAAAGTTTGATTTGATTAAATTGAAAATTCCTTCTCTTATATCCCAACATTTTACCTCTTCACCCTTTTGAATTTCTTTTTTACTGATGTGGCTTGTTTTCATTTAGGTTTTATGTTTTTTGATACTATTTAATTTTCTTCTTTTAGCTAAAGAATTAAATACACTAACACTTTTCAAGACTTATTATCATTGTCAGTTTACTTTAAAAACGCTTTATGTATACCGTAAATATAGTTGTTCTAAATTACAAAACCGTAATGTATTCTAATCTTATAGTTTGCTTTTGAATCTAATAAAAATACATTACTACAGTCTCCAATGATTAGTTTTGTTTTATTTCAATATTAAAAAAACCTAAGGGTTTTGTCTTTCTTAAAAAAAAGATTGATTTAATGATTAAAAAACCTATTACTAGATTAGTAATTACAAATAAAACAGATGCTAAATTATTTATATAAATAAAATCTGCTTTATTGGAATATTGTATGGTAACATT
>NZ_MTCA01000216.1:0-5219 GCF_002150205.1 Flavobacterium sp. FPG59
GTGCTATTTAGTTTCTTTATAGTTAAATAGTTTTGAATAAACTAAAAAAAAAGATAAAATGAGTACATTACTTCAAAGACCTGAATTTAAGGCTAAATATGATAATTATATTGGAGGGAAATTTATTGCTCCTGTAAATGGGAACTATTTTGATGTTGTTTCACCTGTAGATGGTAAAGTGTATACACAAGCAGCACACTCTAGTAAAGAAGATTTAGAACTTGCCGTAGATCATGCGTATAATGCATTTCAAACTTGGGGTAAAACATCGGTTACAGAACGAAGTAATTTATTGAATAAAATAGCACAAGTTATTGAGGACAATCTTGAATATCTTGCTATTGTTGAAACTATTGACAACGGAAAAGCTATTCGTGAAACTATGGCAGCAGATTTACCCCTTGCTGTAGATCATTTTCGTTACTTTGCAAGTGTAATTAGAGCTGAAGAAAGCACTATTACAGAGCTTGATTCTCAAACGGTTTCTATTGCATTAAGTGAACCTCTAGGAGTTATTGCACAAATTATCCCATGGAATTTCCCTATTCTTATGGCTGTTTGGAAACTCGCTCCTGCACTTGCCGCAGGAAATACTGTAGTTTTGAAACCAGCCGAAAGTACGCCAATTTCAATACTAATCCTTATGGAACTTATTGGTAATTTATTACCAGCTGGAGTTGTAAACATTGTAAACGGATTTGGATCTGAATTGGGTCGTGCCTTGGTAACCAATAAAAAAGTATCAAAAGCAGCATTTACAGGGTCAACACCTACGGGAAGATTAGTCATGCAATATGCTACAGAAAATATTATACCAGTAACATTAGAACTAGGAGGGAAGTCCCCTAATATTTTTATGAAATCTGTAGCTGATGCCGATGATGATTTCTTTGACAAAGCTGTTGAAGGTGCCGTAATGTTTGCATTAAATCAAGGTGAAATATGTACTTGTCCATCCAGATTATTGGTACATGAAGACATTTACGATCAATTTATTGCAAGAGTTATTGAGCGAACCAATGCTATAAAATTAGGTAACCCTCTTGATACAAACACCATGATGGGCGCACAAACTTCATTAGTTCAACAAGAGAAAATTATGGCTTACATTAGACTAGGTATTGAGGAAGGTGCCGTACTATTAGCAGGTGGCGAGGCAAATGAAATGGGTGATGATTTATCTGAGGGGTATTATATCAAGCCTACTTTATTTAAAGGACATAATAAAATGCGCATCTTTCAGGAAGAAATTTTTGGACCTGTACTTGCAATTACCACATTTAAGACTACCGAGGAGGCTATTGCCATAGCAAATGATACTATGTATGGTCTAGGTGCTGGTTTATGGACTCGCGATGCGCATGAAATTTATCAGGTTCCAAGGGCAATTCAAGCAGGTAGAGTTTGGATTAACCAATACCATTCTTATCCAGCTGGTGCGCCTTTTGGAGGCTACAAACAATCTGGAATTGGTAGAGAAAACCACAAAATGATGTTAGGTCACTACCGTCAAACTAAAAATATGCTTATTTCTTACGATAAAAAGAAGTTGGGTTTCTTTTGATAATTTCAATTTTTAATAAACCTCATTTCATTAACAAACCTGGCAGTTCTCTCTGTCAGGTTTTTAAATTAATATAATAAAGATGCAAAAAAGAATAGACGCCACAGAAAAAGCAATTGAATTAATTAAAATTTTAAAAGAAAAACACGGTGATTTGATGTTTTATCAAGCAGGAGGATGTTGCGAGGGTACACAGCCACAATGTTTTGAAAAAGGAGGTTTTTATCAAAGAATGGGTGATGTGTGCATTGGTACGATTGAAAATACAGAATTTTGGGTGGATAAAGATTTATTCGAATATTGGAAACATGCCCACTTTACTTTAGATGTTATTGATGCTTTTGGTGTAGGCGGTTTTTCTTTAGAAACTCCTATGAAAAAAACATTTAAAATTATTTACCGACTCTTTACACCCGAGGAAACTGCTTCTTTAGAACCTGTATTTTTTATTGAATGAATTAATTAACATACAACAATTGGTATTGTTTTGGGGTAATGCCTTCATGTTTTTTAAAAAGTCTTATGAAATAATTACAGTCTTCGAAACCGGAGAGATAACATATTTCGTTGATTTGCATACTCGGGTTTTTTAAAAGTTGTTTGGCACATTTTATCTTTTCGTTTATTATAAATTCAACGGGTGTCATGCCTAATTCTCTTTTGAAAAAACGATAAAAAGACGTTGTACTCATACATGCTTTTTCACTGAGTAGTTTCATACTAAATTTTTCCTTTAAATTTTGTCTTATGAACTCAATAACAGGATTCATAGGATTATTAGTTTGTGAAAATGAGCCTTCACTTACTGCTTTTGCTGTTTGAGTTTGTATAATCCTAATTAATAATTCTTGCAAAGTTAGGTCGGCAAGTGCATCTTTGGTTATAGAGACACTCATACACTCTTTGATCAGTTTGTTGATTGTTGTGGCTAATTCAATATTGTTGTAAAAAAAATAATTTTGATAATTCAATTGCCAGAATTGATTATCACCTTCTTTAGGATACCTTTCGTTTAAAAAGTGCAAAGTATCTGTGATTTTTTTTGGGTCTATCGCCAAAGCTAAACACTGGGTAGGGTTGTTTTATGAAGCTTCTGGAAAATCAATTTTCATAGCCACATTTGATGGAATAACAACTGTTTCGCCTGGTAAATACACAAAACCAGGATCATCAAAAAGGTGCATTACTTTTTTACCTCTCAACATACTAGTAACTACAAAATCATTAAATTGTAATGGTACTGAAGTTGATGTTTCATAGGTTTCAAAAATATTTAATTCACAGTGATTTAGTGAGTAAACAGTTCTGTTTTCTACTAATGTTTTTAAAGATTTTTCACTTGTTAATAGTGGTGGTTGTATTAAAGCTCGATTCGTATTCATATCTTTAAATTTGTTAAAAAACAGAATCTAAATTTACAAAATTAAATAGCTAGTAATTGAAACTTTAACACAATTTAAATAAGTTCCTCTATATGCTTCTTGATGTTGGCAGCAATTTTTGGAGTAGGTAAATCATTTTCATCTGTACCAAAAGGATCCTCTATTTCCTCTGCTATTAATTCTAGACTAGCCAGTACATAAAAGATAAATATTACAACAGGTATAACGTAATACCCTAAACTAAAAGAGTATCCAAAAGGTAAAGTCATTACATAAAAGAATATGAATTTTTTCAAAAAAGCACTGTAAGAATAAGGAATAGGCGTATTTTTTATTCTCTCACAAGCGCCACATATTTCTGTAAATGATTTTACTTCATCGTTTAAAACAATCAATTGATCTCCAGAAATTACATTTGTTTTATAGAGCTCATTTATTTTTTGAAATAATAATTTAGCAACTTGATTCGGTTTGTGTTTTTCATGGTCTATTTCAAATATTGCATCATCAAACAATTCTTTACTAGTTTCTATATCCTTTAGATGCTCATCAAGAACAGTTGCGTACATGGGAATCCATTTTTTAAAGTATTCTAGATCCTCTTTATCAGTAAGCATTACCGAAAGTTTAATGGCAAAATTACGGCTATTATTCACGAGTGAGCCCCATAATTTTCTTCCTTCCCACCATCTATCATAAGCTGTATTAGTCCTAAAAACAAGTAAAAGTGAAATTACAAAACCAAGCATACCGTGCATAATGGTGATGTTCTTTACATAACTGTTGTCACTAAGTTTAAAATATTCAACTTCTAGATATCCAACAAAGCCAGAATAGATACCAATAGCAATCATAACAGGAAACAGTGTCCTAAACGTATCTGCTTTGTGGAATTTAAAAATAAATGTAAACCAATCTTTGGTATTGTATGAAATCATAATACTACTTAAATTTTTTAGAACACTAAATTCCCAGCCAATTCTCTAAGCGCTATTTCTGAGAGTTTTCCCTGGAATTGAGCATTGTTGTAACGCACTTTTGCATTAACATAATTGAGTTGTGCGGTTCTAAATTCTAGCGTTGTTATTGTTCCTATTCTAAATTTATCAAGGGTAATATTTAAATTTTGTTTGGCTATAGCCTCGTTGTTCTCTTCTAGTGTGATCAACTCTAAGTTAGTTAAATACGTTTGATATGTTGTTGCTAATTGGGAGTTGAGAATCAGATTTTGTTGATCAATATTCAATTTGGCATTCTCAACCAGTAATGAAGCTACTTTTTCGTTTCTTCTTTGATTGAATCCATCAAAAATATTTACTGAAGCTGTAAAACCATAATTAAAACCTCGAGACTGTGCTTGAGCCACAAATCCTAAACTAGATTGACTTTCAGAAAAATTATAGGCACTATTCACTCGTATAGTAGGGTATCGTCCTGCTTTTACTTGTTTTAATTCTAATTCAGCAACTCTCTTATTGATTATTTGAGCTTCTAATTGCGGATTTTGCTTTTCTGCCAGTGCCTTTAGTTCAGCTAGTTGCAACAATTTATCGACATCTAATTTATCAATAACTGTAAAGTTTGTTGTAACATCTCTTGCAAGAAGTTGGTTCAAAGCAATTTTACCATTGGCATACAATTCTTTCTGACGCAACAAAGCTACTTGATCCGTGTTTAAATCTACTTGGGCATTCAAAACCTCAAGCTTTGATGCTTTACCAATTGTGAATCTGTTTTGAGCGAGTTGCAATCTTTGGTTTGAGATGACAATCGTAGTGTCTAAGGCAGCAAGTTGTTTTTGTTGTTGCACTAAGTCATAGTAAGCAGCATTTACATCGCTAATTCTAGTAATGATGGCAAGTTTAAGTTGCGCTTCTCCCAGTTTTTGTAACTCTTTTAACTGATCTCTTCTCGCAAACATGCGCATCCCGTCAAAAATGGTCCAATCTAATCCTACCCCGTAGGTTAGGTTGTTATTTTTAGCATTATCTAGTTCGTTTTTTGTTCCATCTTGACGTATTTGTGAACTGTTTTGAACACTATTGTTATCAAGAACATTTACAGTAAGAATTGGCAACATCCCCGCATTTCCTAGAGTTACATTTGTTTTTTGAATTATGGAATTATTGGAAGCAATTTTAATTTCATAATTGTTTTCTAGTGCAATTTTTAATGCATTTTCAAGTGTGAGAACTTCTTGAGCCTCAACTTTTGGTATAAAAAATAACAGTAAAATAAAACTGTACAACAGTATTTTAGTATGTATCATAGGT
>NZ_MTCA01000206.1:0-5388 GCF_002150205.1 Flavobacterium sp. FPG59
TGTTTAGGCATGTCAAAACAAAAAAACTAATGGAAAATAATACTAGCAGAAGAAGTTTTTTAAAGCAAACAGCAATACTTTCAACAGGAACCTTGATAGGGAGTACTTTATTACAGGACGCTTTTGCAAATACTACTCAGCCCCTACTCGAAGAACTTGGGATCGATATGTTAACTAATAGCCTTGAAGGAGGACCATTTGTATTGCCAAAATTACCTTATTCTACTGATGCTCTTGAGCCTCATATAGATAAAGCCACAATGGAAATTCATTATGGAAAGCACCATCAAGCCTACGTAACCAACTTAAATAAGGCGATAGGAACTCTTGATAAAAAACTTGTTGAATCTTCAAGCTCACTCGAAACTATATTTGAAAAAATGTCACAGTTTCCAGATTCAATACGTAATAATGCTGGAGGCCATTACAATCACACCTTATTTTGGGAGTTACTATCTCCTGCTGGAGGTGGTTTGCCCAAGGGGAAACTAGCCGAAGCAATCACTAGTAGTTTTGGATCATTTGATGAATTCAAAAAACAGTTTGCTGATGCTTCCATGAAACGTTTTGGTTCAGGTTGGGCATGGTTAGTAGTTAAAGATGATCAACTCGTAATTGGTTCCACTGCTAATCAAGACAATCCATTAATGCGTTTGAAAGGAAAAGGTCTTAAAGGTAAACCAATCATAGCCTTAGATGTTTGGGAACATGCTTATTACCTCAAAAATCAAAACCGAAGAGCTGATTACATTAACTCTTTTTGGAATGTTATTAACTGGGAAAAAGCTGAACAACTTTTTAATTCTTAAAATGAGTTTATCATTTTTTATTAAAACAGGCTTCGATAATCAAAAATCGAAGCCTGTTTTAATTATACGCTTTTACAAAATTCCTGTTTCAACAAAACATGTGCTGCAATCTAAATCAACATGTTTAAAAAAAATAGAATTTACTTCTGAATTTAATCTGTACTAAATACAAAAAACACGAATCCCGTAATTCATAGTAGTGCTGCCTAAAGCTTAGTTGAATGTTTCTCGCATCGTTTTCTTAACAAAAATTAAAGTGTTTGTAATTCTTTTGTTAAACTAATTTTATGATTCAAAAACTTACCTAAAAAAGAATAGCTTTGTACTCTGAAATTAAAACAATGATTAACCCGTCAGCTATAGGTTGGATAGATAAATTTTTTAATGAGCAAGATTTTTCTACAAAATCTAATGCCATTACAACTAATGCTTTTTATGAAAAAGTAAGAGCAACTGGTTTTATTTATGGTCATATCATTGCCTTTAACACTCCTAATCAAATTCAAACCAAAGGCTGGTTTAAGGATGAAATATCAAAGGTAGCATTACTTACACTCCTCTATGATGTTTTTTGTTTGACAAAAGGAGAAAATCAAAGTGATCTTTTCATAAAAGAAACGGTAACTTTTTATAACCAAATGAATCCTCAAGGATTTAATTTGTTTAAAAAAATATTACCCAAAGATTCACTAGCGCTTACACTTGAAAAAATTATTGATGATCGAGTACAAACAAACGAGAGTATCATCAATAAAAATTTTTCACACTTGGTTACCAATGCTTTATTATTCATAGATATTATTGCATTTCAACAATATCTTGTTAAAGGAGAAATTCCAGAAAAGTATTTAAAAAAAATTGAGGAGACTATTGTAAACGTAGTCACATTAGCTTTAAAAATAAAGACTAAAAAATCACAATATGATGATCTTTTAATTAAACTTTTTGAAGCATCAATACGTTACAGTAAGTTTTCAAAAGGAACAACACAAAACTTAGATACACTGCAACTAGATTATTTTACAAATGATCTTGAAAAATATTACTTGATTGATCTAGCTTGTATGGCATTATGGAGCGATGGCGAAATAGAAAATGAAGAAAACTACTTTTTACATTCGCTTGCCACAACGCTTTCCATTGATGATCAATTTGTAGTAAAAAGCTTGCTAAGCACAAACGCATTTATAGCAGAACACAAAAAGGACATTCCGTATTTTAATTACTCTAATCCTGTTAAACATTTTTACGATCAAACTACGCAAAGTGTAGTTACCTTAATAAGCCGAAATAAAAACCGGCTATTAAAAGAACTCTATCAAAGTAAGGAGTTAATGGTTTTGCTTGCTTATTCCACCCGAAGAGATCTTGATGAAAAAGAAAAGAAAAAAGTCAAAAAACAATTGTTAGAAATTTGTAAAACCATCCCGTCTTTGACTATTTTTTTACTACCAGGCGGTAGTTTATTACTGCCTATTTTGATAAAATTCATTCCTACTCTATTACCCAATGCGTTCAATGAAAATCTGGACGAAGAATAAAAAAACCCAAAAAGCAATTTACTCTTTGGGCCTTTAATAATTTAGAATTTTAATTGATATACTTCATCAAGGTCATCTTCTGAGCTTATGTTTACATTTAAATCAGTTACAAAACCAGAGTTTAAACCGTAAACCCATCCGTGTAAGGTTAGATCCTGATTGTTTCTCCATGCGCCCTGAACAATAGATGTTTTTGCTAAATCAAAAACCTGTTCCTTTACATTGAGCTCTACAAATGTATTGAAACGCTCTGTTTCGTCTTGAATACTATCTAAATAGGTATTGTGCAAGCGGTAAACATTTTTAATATGACGAATCCAGTTATCAATAACCCCAATAGACTGATTGCCCATAGCCGCTTTAACACCACCACAACCATAATGTCCGCACACGATTACATGCTTTACTTTAAGAACATTTACAGCATAATCCAAAACACTAAGCATATTCATATCCGTGTGCACCACCATATTTGCAATATTACGGTGTACAAAAACCTCACCTGGCTTTGCTCCTACAATTTCATTTGCAGGAACACGGCTGTCAGAACAACCGATCCACAATAAAGGCGGTGTTTGACCTTTAGCTAAATCTGCAAAAAAATTAGGATCACTCGCAAGTGATGTTTCAACCCATTTTTTATTATTATCTAATATTTTTTTATAAAAATCACTCATTTTATTTAATTTAATGTTTGTTAATTATTTCAATCTCTTTATAACACATTCAACCTTAAAAATCTGTTGTGTCGCCTATTGGCTTTTTAACCATTACCCGTTTAGCTGCGTCATAATAGTGTTCAAAAGTTACATGATTGTTAGAATCATTTGAGTTTTCTAATTCGTAAGCCTCTTTAAATCCTTTCAGTTTTACTTTAATTTTTTTATCCACAGCCTTAATCGTTTTAAATTCGTGTATTAAATCTAAAATATCATGAGCAATATACACCGTATCTTTTGCATCAATAATTACTTTTGAATTTTCTGGAATGTCATTCAACGTCTGTTTAATAGCTGATTTATTTAAAAACGAAACCTCTTGAGCCAAATCTATGTGAATTATATCACCTGATTCATAATTCTCTTTTCTAAAATTATATGCACGTTTTAAATTGCCTTTTAGTACAAAAATGATACTTATTAAAATCCCTAATGCAACCCCTTTGAGCAAGTCAGTAAATATAACTGCGATAGTTGTTGCAAAAAAAGGAAAATACAAATACTGATTCCGTGTAATAGTTTTTCTAAATTCATTATTTTTTTTAAATTCTAATAAACAATAAATTAAAATGACAACAGATACAATTGTAAAAACAATTACTACAATATTAAAATCATGCACAGCATCATAGGCTATTTTAATACAAACGAGTGAAATAATTAATACGTTAACAGCTTTTGGCATATACTTTATAAAATGCTTGATATTAGTAAATGCTAATTTATAACCTACTAATAATAAAACCGCTGCCAGTGTTGCTAATGGGATTTTATTTAATAATGATGGAATTGCTAAAACACTTACTAACAAAAGCACACCGTGAATAATTGCAGACATTTTTGATTTGGCACCCGCACTATTATTTGCAGTGGTTCGCACTACCACAGATGTCATTGGTAATCCGCCTAAAAGTGCACTCAAAATATTACCTATTCCTTGCGCTTTCAATTCTACGTTAGTATTGGTATATCTTTTTAAATCGTCCATTCTATCAGATGCTTCAATGCATAATAAAGTCTCAATTGAAGCAACTACAGCAATTGTAATAGCTACAATCCAAACTTTTGAATTTGAAATGGCAGAAAAATCTGGAGTGACAATGATATTTTTAAATTCAGCTAAAGTTGTAGGAACCGGTAAGCTTACTAAATGTTCCTTAACAATGGCTAAATCACTCCCTGATTGTAAGAAAAACTCATTAACCAAAATACTCACTATTACTACAACTAATGCGGGCGGCACTAACTTAATTTTCTTTAAAAAATCGACTTTATTCCAAAGTATTAAAATTGAAAGTGAAAGTAACGCTATAATGATGGATCCTAGTTGAACATGATTAATCACTTGAAAAATTTCTGAGAAAGAATTTTGCCCATCTATTTGAAAAAAAGATTCGTCTCCTTCAAAATCTGGATCATAACCAAATGCATGGGGAATTTGCTTTAAGATTATAATTACACCTATTCCTGCCAGCATTCCCTCAATAACATTATTTGGGAAATAATTTGAAATTGTTCCAGCTTTAACAAAACCTAATATTAATTGAATAATACCTGCAATTAAAACTGCTAATAGAAACGAATTAAACGAACCCAAATCAGTAATTGCTGTTAAGACAATTGCAGTTAATCCTGCTGCTGGACCAGAAACACTTAAATGTGATTGACTCAAATAACCTACTACTATTCCTCCTACAACACCTGAAATAATACCTGAAAACAAAGGTGCTCCACTAGCCAGAGCAATACCTAAACAAAGTGGCAAAGCCACTAAAAAAACTACAAGACCAGCGGCAAAATCAGACTTGAGGTGAGCAAAAAGATTGACTCTATTTTTCATAAGATAATAATTATATGTACATAAACCTTAATCCATATCAAAAAGATATAGACTATTTTTTTTTTGAAAATAATACTATCCTAAGTTTGGAGGGGGTGCAAAAATAAAAGTAATTACATTGTCATGTTTAGCTGTCTTGTTTGAAAAAAGAAAATTAATTTCTTTAAAATAAACATTAATCAGCTCAATATTTACCAATTCTTGATGAACAAAATTCTTTATTTCTTTTTGAGAGTCTTCTTCCTCTTCGGCAAAATCAAAAAAAACCGTAATGTCAGAACTTTTTTTAATGAGGATAACAATAGTGGGCGCAGCTAAAAAAGCTAGAAATAAAAATAAAAAAAAACGCGCTAACACTTTCATTGATAATATAATAAATTCAGCAAATAGAATTTTTAATTGTTCAAATGATAAAAACACAAAATGATCTATATGCAATAATGGCATAAAGGTAATAAATATTTTATATTGCTTCCATA
>NZ_MTCA01000236.1:0-4603 GCF_002150205.1 Flavobacterium sp. FPG59
CATGTTAAGTATAAAAAATTTACACGCCTCAATAGGCGACAAAGAAATATTAAAAGGGATTAACCTTGAAGTAAAAGCGGGAGAAATTCACGCGATTATGGGACCAAACGGTGCTGGAAAAAGTACTCTTTCGGCAATTATTGCAGGAAACGAAAATTATGAAGTGACCGAAGGAGAAATCTTTTTGGATAACGAAGACATTTCGGAATTGGCTCCAGAGGAAAGAGCACATAAAGGAGTTTTTCTTTCGTTTCAATATCCTGTTGAAATCCCTGGAGTTTCAGTGACTAACTTCATGAGAACAGCTATCAACGAAACACGTAAAGCAAACGGTCAGGAAGAAATGCCTGCAAACGAAATGCTGAAAGTGATTCGTGAAAAATCAGAATTGTTAGAAATAGATCGTAAATTTTTGTCACGTTCTTTAAACGAAGGTTTTTCGGGTGGAGAGAAAAAGCGTAACGAAATTTTTCAAATGGCTATGTTAGAACCAAAATTAGCCATCCTAGACGAAACCGATTCTGGCTTGGATATCGATGCTTTACGAATTGTTGCCAACGGGGTTAACAAATTAAAAAGCGATAAAAATGCTATCGTAGTGATCACACACTACCAAAGATTGCTTGATTATATCGTTCCTGATTTTGTTCACGTTTTGTACAACGGAAAAATTGTAAAATCTGGCGGTAAAGAATTGGCGCACGAGCTAGAAGAAAAAGGATACGATTGGATTAAAGCAGAGAATTAAAAATTGTTTCAAGTTTAAAGTTTTCTTAGTTTCAAGTTAAAAAAAATCTGAAACAAGTAAAAACTTGAGACGAATAAACAAAACCTATGGCTACCATAAATCGATATGAAGATTTAGAAATCTGGCAGGAAGCAAGACGCTTAGCAAAAGAAATACATCTAATTGCTATTGAGACCGACTTGAAATCAGATTTTAGATTCAAAGAGCAAATTAAATCTTCTTCAGGTTCAGTAATGGATAATATAGCTGAAGGGTTTGAAAGAGATGGAAATCTTGAATTTAGACAATTTCTATCCATTGCAAAAGGTTCTTCTGGTGAAACAAGATCGCAACTCTATAGAATTTACGATTTTGGGTATATCAATGAATCCAAATTTGAACTGCTAAAAAAAGATTATGAAAACCTAAGTGGTAAAATTAAAAATTTTATTACCTATTTAAATAAGAAAGACTTTAAAGGAAATAAGTTTCAATAGGCAAAACCTGAAACTTTAAACTTTAAACCTGAAACAAAATAAAAATGGATTTAAAAGAAAAATTAATATCGTCTTTTATGGCTTTTGAGGAGCGCGTTGATGTTCACACTGAACTACACGACTTGCGTACCGCTGCCTTAAAAAACTTTGAAACCAAAGGTTTCCCAACTAAAAAAGAGGAAGCTTGGAAATATACATCGCTTAACGCAATTCTTAAAAATGACTTTACCGTTTTTCCAAAACAGGAAAATACAGTACAATATTCTGATGTAAAAAAATACTTTTTACATGAAGTTGATACCTACAAAGTAGTTTTTATTGATGGTGTTTTTAGTTCGCATTTATCAGCCACAACTCACGAAGGAATTGATGTTTGCTTACTATCTTCTGCCTTGACAAAACCAAAATACAAAACAGTTATTGACGCGTATTTCAATCAAGTTGTCAACAAAGAAGAAACTTTGACTTCATTAAACACGGCTTTCGCCAATGAAGGAGCGTACATCAACATTCCGAAAGGAAAAGTGGCAGACAAACCGATCGAAATCATGTATTTATCGACTGGTAATGAAGCAGCAATGCTAGTACAACCGCGCAACTTAATTGTTGTGGGCGAGAACGCGCAGGTACAAATCATCGAGCGTCACCAAAGCTTAAACGAAAATGCAGTATTAACCAATTCGGTTACTGAAATTTTTGCACAAAAAAGAGCTTTTGTAGATGTTTATAAAATTCAAAACGATAACGAGGCTGCTAATTTAGTTGATAATACATATGTATCTCAGCAAGAAGAAAGTAGTGTTGCTGTAAATACCTTCAGTTTTGGAGGAAACATGACCCGTAATAATCTTAATTTTTACCATTTCGGAGAGCATATTGTAAGCTACTTGAACGGAATTACGATCATTGGCGATAAACAGCACGTAGACCACTACACCTTGGTACACCACGCTACTCCAAATTGTGAAAGTCATCAAGATTATAAAGGAATATTTACCGATAAATCAACCGGGGTATTTAACGGTAAAATCTTTGTAGAAAAAGAAGCTCAAAAAACAAATGCTTTTCAAAAAAGCAATAATATTTTGTTGAGTGATAAGGCTACCATCAATGCCAAACCGCAACTAGAAATTTTTGCTGATGATGTTAAATGTTCTCATGGTTGCACCATCGGGCAATTAGATGAAACAGCTTTGTTCTATATGCAACAACGCGGAATTCCTGTTAAAGAAGCCAAAGCTTTATTGATGTACGCATTCTCTAATGCAGTAATCGAAAGCATTAAAATACCAGAATTAAAACAACGCATCACCAAAATTATTGCCAACAAACTTGGCGTAAAAATGGGATTTGATTTGTAGTTTTAACCACAAGGTTCGCTATACACAAAGGGCGCAGAGTTTTACAACTTTGCGCCCTTTCTATTTTTACTTTTTGTGATTAAGTGATGAAATTATCCCCTTCATGATTTCATTAAAATTAAATTCTGGAGATTCTTTTAAACCCATTCGCACCACAACTAAGTCAAGCGACGGAATAATCAAAATCATTTGACCTTGATAGCCACTACAAAAATACATATCCCTTGGAACATCTTGAAAGGTGCCACTAGCATTAAGCCAAAAATGAGCACCGTATTTTCCATCTGAGGTATTCGTAGGTGTTGCGGTGTATTTTGCCCAACCTTCATTAAAAATTTGCTCCCCGTTCCAGTTGCCTTGGTGTAAATAGAGTAAGCCAAACTTAGCCCAATCCCGAGTGGTTGCCCAACCGTAGGACGAACCGACATAATTCCCGGCCATATCAGTTTCGATAACCATCGAGTTCATTCCAATTTTATCAATTAAATCCGTGTACCAAAAATCTAAGTATTCTTGATGTGTTTTGAACTGCTTTCGCAAAATCCCCGACAGTAAATTTGTGGTTCCAGAGGAGTAATTCCATCGCGTGTTTGGCTTACGCTCCGCTGGTTTCTCGAGTTGCGTTCGGGTCATATCTTCGGCTTGAAAAAGCATTTTGGTAGCATCACAAATAGAAGCATAATCTTCTACCCATTGTAAACCAGAATTCATGTGGAGCAAGTCACTTGTTGTAATTTTTTTACGTTCGTCATTTGCCCATTCTGCAATGGGAGCTGGAGCATCAATGTCAAATTTTCTTTGCTTTTCTAAAACGCCAAACATGGCGCTCGTGATACTTTTGGTCATCGACCAGCCTAAAATTCTACTGTTTTTAGTAAATCCCGTATCGTATTTTTCAGCAATGATTTTGTCTTTATAAATTACTAAAAGGGAACGCGTTCTTTTTTTCAATTCTCCCTTTACATCAAAAGCATTTGCTACGGACGAATTCAATTTGGCATAATCAACGTTAGCAAAAATGGTATCTTTAGGCTCGTTATTTCCGTATGGAAAAGGTAAATTGTTGTTCAATTTTGTTCTTTTGGGAACCAAATACGGTTTTGAAACATCAAAATCATCGTTAATTAAAGTAACTCCCAAACCTTCACGGTAAATGGCTTTTCGTTCCTTTAATCCATAAACTGAAGCAGTAGCAAACTTTCCGGCCTCATCAATTTGATTTGTTGCCAAATCGATCAAATCAATATCATTATCGCCGGCTTCAATCATAGCTTGCGATCTACCATCTAGAAAATGACCCGAAGCAATGCTCTTTGCCGAAAAACCAGAAATTAAATCGAGTTTTGGATAAGTTGTAAAACCCACGTACACAATTCCGATAAGAAGAACAACCGCAGCAATTTTAAATATTTTTTTCATAAACCATTCTTTTGACTGCAATTTATTAAAAACATTTGAATTCTGTTGTCTTAAAAAAGTCTGTTTAGCAAATAATTTGGCTATCAAAGCATAACAAAAAAGTATGAAAAACTTAGGTTTCTTAATTTCAAAACGGTTTAATTTCAGTACTTTTGTATCTAGATTTTTTCTACGATAACTATGCTAGACATTCAAAAAATAAGAGCCGATTTTCCGATACTTACTCAAAAAGTAAACGGTAAACCATTAGTCTATTTCGATAACGGAGCTACCACTCAAAAACCGCAAGTGGTGATTGATGCGATAGCGAAATACTACCAAGAGATAAACGCTAATATCCATCGTGGTGTACATACATTGAGCCAATTAGCAACCGATGCTTACGAAGAATCCCGAAAGAAAATTCAAAATCACATCAATGCCAAATTTGCTCACGAAGTACTTTTTACCTCGGGAACTACCCATGGTATCAATGCGGTTACCAACGGATTTGCTTCGATTTTAAAACCGGGTGATGAAATTTTAGTTTCGGCATTGGAACACCACAGCAATATCGTGCCTTGGCAAATGTTGTGCGAACGTACAGGAGCAATTTTACG
>NZ_MTCA01000354.1:0-1642 GCF_002150205.1 Flavobacterium sp. FPG59
AAAATAGACCGAAGGCAGTTTTAAAAACACAAAATAAAAAAAGATTAGCGCGCTTATTTCTAATTTTATAGTCAAAATAATTTAAAATGAAAATCGGAATCGATGCCATCACTTTTGATGTCGCAAAAATACATTTATCCATTGGCGCATTGGCAAAAGCCAGAAATATTGACCCTGAAAAACTGCAAAAAGGACTTGGATTAGAAAAAATGACTCTTCCGGATGTACACCAAGATGTAGTAGTTTTTGGAGCCAATGCCTTGACCAAGTTAATCCTTGACCACAACATAAACCTAAATGAAATAGCTCGTATTTATGTGGGTACCGAGAGTAGTATTGACAACTCAAAACCTATTAGTTCATTCTTAATTTCATTGATGGAACAAAAATTTGGAGAAAACACTTTGTCAGAATGCGATGTGGTTGATTTTACTTTTGCCTGTATTGGCGGTGTAGATGCGATGCAAAATTGTATCGATTTTATTCGACTCAACCCAACTAAAAAGGCCATTGTTGTAACGACTGATTTTGCCAAATACGATTTGAACTCTACCGGCGAATACACCCAAGGTGCGGGAGCTGTTGCCTTATTAATAACCTCAAACCCCAGAATTATTGCTTTTGGAGAAGCTTGGGCAACAAGTACCAAAGGTGTTTTTGACTTTTTTAAACCTTACAGAACATTAGCAAAAACAGCCATAACTGGAAATGAAACAAACGAAGCTTGGTTTGATAATTTAGAAAGCGAAATAGAAATCCACAAAGACCAACCTGTTTTTGACGGTCAGTATTCCAATCAATGTTACATGGATAGAACCCGAGATGCTTATTTTTCGTTCAAAAAATTAAAAAAAACATCTCAAACGGTTTATGACACATGGACCAGCATTGTCATGCACTTACCTTACGCATATCAAGGCCGCAGAATGCTAGGTGAAATTTATGCTTTGGATGCCTCCAATAGTACTTTGTCAAGAACAGAAGAAACTACTGTTTACCAAAACAAACTGAAAGAAATTAGCAAAAGTGAAGCCTACATAGAATTTGTGTCTAAAAAATTAAAGCCTGCCGAACTAGCTTCGTCATTGATAGGAAATCTTTATACAGGCTCTATTTTTATGGGCTTATTGTCAACATTAGCTCATTTTTATGATTCTAAAAAAGAAATTTCTGGAAGTGTATTTGGTTTTCTAGCCTATGGAAGTGGCTCGAAATCAAAAGTATTTGAAGGAACCATTCAAGCCGAATGGAAAGAAGCACTGGAGCGTGTAGCCTTATTTGAAACCCTCGAAAAAAGCTTTGAAATTGACTTTGAAGTCTATGAAAAACTCCATAAAAAAGAACAACATCAAAGTGTTTGTAGCCCAAAAAACGAGTGGATTTTAGATCGTATTGAAAGCGAAAACTCCAATTTACTAGGAGCTCGTTATTACAAATGGGTGGAGTAATAAAATCTTTAAGATATTGAATTTTCAATACAAATTTGTTACAAAAGAAAAGGCTGTCTCCAATTTTTGAAGACAGTCTTTTTTACAACCTAAATCTCGTTTTTTATATTTTTAATTACAATTCCCACCGCAATCTTGTGCGTTTTGAAAATCCTCTGGAGTAAAAGTAAATGTCACAGTGGTACCGCTTTTAC
>NZ_MTCA01000204.1:0-5418 GCF_002150205.1 Flavobacterium sp. FPG59
AATACTATGTACTCATACTTTAAATACAAAACTTCTTGAAGATCTTTTAATTCAATAGAAATTCTAAAAATTAGAAGAATCCAATTAATTCATTTTAAGATTCGTCCTTAGTAGTACGAACTAAACTGATTCCTGAAATAAAAAATACAGCACCAAGAATACCGTAAATCAGTAAAGGTTTTACAGATTCAAAATCAGAATTTGCCGATGAGAATAACATAGCTGTATAAATTAATCCACCTATCCCAAGGACGGTGAGTATTGTTCCAAAAATTCTTTTGATGTTCATTTTTATATAATTTAGTTAAACAAAAATAGTTGTAATGAACTTCGTTATTGTTGTACAATTTTTTATAATACTTATATCATTCACACAAAATGATTTAAGGTCTTTTTTGCAGTAAAAAAAACGCTTTAGCTTTCAATTTTAAAAATTTTTAAAATTGAAAGCTAAAGCGTAGCTGTACTATAATAGAAGAGAAAAATCTACATTCTATCCATGTACCATTGCAGTTCTTTTTCTAATTTTTGATACTTAAAAATCGTAGAAATTATTTTTTCTAAGCGTAAAAAAGCGGTTTCACTTTTTACCACATAATCAAATGCCTTGTGATGCATGCATTGCACGGCAACCTCTATCTTATCCTGAGATGAAAGCATTATGACAGGAATATTTGAGTTTAATTCTTTTATTTTATCTAATGTTTGCAAGCCATTCATAGCACCAATTACAATTCCATCTAATTGAAAATCAAGAATAACTAAATCAGGTGAATGATTTAAATTTTCTATGCACTTTTCTCCAGTAGGGTAGGTTTCTACTACAAAATCCGTGTTCTGATTAAATTCAATTTCCAATGATTTTAAAAATAAAGCATCATCATCTACTAGAAAAATCTTAATTTTATTTTCGTTTATCACTTTTTTTTATTTTTTATAATGTTTAATTCTTCTTCTAATTCTCCACAAGCTTGCAAACAAATTTCCTCTAATTGCAATACTAATCCATCAATTTCATTTAATTTTTCTTGTGAATTTGCAAACTCCTGAATTCTTTTGGCAATATCTTCAAAGTCAGTACTAATACCCATAATAGAGAATGAAGGAATCATTTTATGTGCAGCTGCAGCCAATAATTGCCAATTTTGTTCTGCAAAACTTTGTTTAATCGTATTTATTAATGTGGGAGTCTGAGCAAGATATAAATCAATCATCTCCATCATAAGCTCTGGATTAGACTTTGTTCTTTGATTTAAATAAACAAGATCTATACATCTTATTTTTTTTACTGTAGTGTCAATATTTTCATTCAATTTTGCTGACAATTTTTCTAGTTTAGGTTTTTTAAGAATGCCAACAATTTTACTATACAATAACCTTTCATCTACAGGTTTTGCAAGATAATCATTCATTCCTACGGCTTTACATTTGTCTAAATCTACTGTTGTTACATCAGCAGTGAGTGCAATTATAGGTATTTGTGACTGCATTTTAATTCGTATGTATTCTGTTGCTTCAAATCCATTCATTTCAGGCATTTGCAAGTCCATTAAAATGATGTCATACGTCTTATCTTTTAACATTTCGATTGCAATTTTTCCATTTTCTGCAACATCACGTTCAAAACCAAAATCATCCAGAACAGTTTTCATTAACAATTGGTTCAATGCAATATCTTCAACCACTAAAACTTTTATATTTTTAATTTCTGAATCCAGTTCTAGCAAATCATTTTCTAGTGCAGCATTGGCATTTGTCTTTTGAAAACTTAAAGAAAAACTAAAATTAGATCCCTTTTTTATAGTGCTTTTTACTCGAATTTTTCCTCCTTGTAATTCAACAAGCTGTTTAACAATAGCTAATCCTAATCCAGTACCACCATAAATTCTGGAAGTACCACTTGAGGCTTGATTGAAATTTTCAAAAATATGATTTAGTTTGTCCGCTGGTATTCCTATTCCCGTATCCGAAATAGAAAATTCAATAACCACACGATCATCGTCCTCAAAAACTAGCTGAGCACCTACTGTGATTTTTCCTTTTTGGGTAAACTTTACAGCATTATTTACTAGGTTTAAAATAATTTGATGCAAACGAACAGGGTCACCCACTAAAACATTCGGAATGTTAGTATCGTATGCTTTAATAAGTTTTAAGTTTTTTTCTTGAATTTTATTTTCAAATAAATGAAGCATAGATTCAAGGGAAGCATTCAATTTGAATGGTTTTTTCTCAAAAGTCATTTTACCAGAATCTACCTTGGCAAGGTCTAAGATATCATTAATCAAAACGATTAATGCATCGCCACTCATTTTTATAGCATTAATGTATTCTAATTGTTTTACCGTCAAATCGGTTTTTAAAACAACTTTTGTGAATCCAATAATTGCATTCATTGGAGTCCTAATTTCGTGACTCATATTAGATAAAAATTGCTGTTTGGCTTTTACAGCATTTTTAGCAATTATGGCTGCACTTTCGGCATTTTTTTTAGCTTCTTCTGCAATTTCGGTTGCTAGTTCAGCAAATACTCGTGCTTCTATTAAGGCTGATGCTATTTTTTTTTGTTCTGTTACATCTCTCGCTACTATAACTACACCAGCCACTTCTCCTTGTGCATCTTTGTATACAGAACCGTTACAAAGTACATCAGTTAATTTTCCATTTCTGTGCTTTATAGTAAGTGGTAAATTAGAAACGCTTCCTTTATCAAAAACTTCTTTATGCACTTCACGAGCATTCTTTTTTTCGGTAAAATAATCAAAAAAATCAGATCCAGTGAGCTCTTCTCTTGACATACCAGTACTGTTTACCAAGGCCTGATTCATATCCGTAATCTTACCTTTGGTGTTCAAAGTAACTAGCGGATCTTGACTGGCTTCAATTAAACTCAAAGTATACTGAGATGCTAGAATTGCAGAGTTATTGAGTTTTTCAAGTTCTTTATTAAGGTCTTGTTGTTTTTCTTTTTCTTTATGCGCTTCCTCTAATTCAATGGACCATTTTTGTTTTGAGGTTTCACGTACAACAAAAATAACACCAATTAATTTTCCTTCGTTATCTTTAAAAGGTGTTCCATTACACAAGATGGGTATTAAATTACCAGCTTCACCTTTAATTTCTAATGCTTGATCGTATAGTGACCCTTTTTGGCAAACTATTGATATAAGATTTCGAACTTGCTGAACGGGATGACAATAATCTTCAAAATTGGAATACAGTATATTTTCACGTTCTTTACCAATAATTAATGAAGTTGCTTTGTTGAAATCAATAATTTCACCTTGTATGTTTACAATAAAAATAGGCTCTAGTATAGACTCTATTAAATTTCGGTTATACTGAACATCATTATTTTCCTGGATTTCTCCATTTTTGTAATACATATCTATAAGTTGTTTTTGTGATTTCCAATTTCTTCAATTGGACTTCTCCTTTTATCTTTTAATTTTTTAAAATGTGAAGGAGATAAGCCTGTCACTTTTTTAAACTGGCTCGAAAGATGGGCTACACTACTGTAATTCATTTTCCAAGCAATTTCAGTAATGTTTAATTCCCCATAAATAATAAGCTCTTTAATGCGCTCTGTTTTATGTGAAATAATAAATTGTTCAATTGTAGTACCTTGAACCTCAGAAAATAAATTTGATAAATAGGTGTAATCATGGTTTAACTGCTGACTTAAATAATCTGAAAAGTTAATTTTAATGACTTCAGTTGAGTGGTGTACCATCTGGATAATGACATTTTTTATTTTTTCTATCAACATAGATTTTTTATCATCCATCAACTCAAGCCCTGAATCAAGAAGTGCAGCTTTTAAGATTTGTCTTTGCTCCATAGATAAGTTTTCCATGATTTCGACTTCTCCTAAATCAACAACCACAAAATGGAGTTTCAGCTTTTTTAACTCTTCTTTGACAGCAATTTTACAACGATTGCTCACCATGTATTTAATGTATAGTTTCAAATAAATTTATTTAATGTTGTGTTAGTAACGTGTTTAAAATATGTAAGTTACGTTATTTAATTTTAAGGTAATCCCAAATGAATTTAATTTTCACAAATACTAATTATTTATAAAATTAATTTTAGAGACGTATAAAAAATAGTACAATACAATTATCGAAAAAATACAATCAAATATTTTGTTCGTTTTTTCAATACTGTAAAATTATACTAAGTCAACATTTTATTTGTTATATAATTAAATTGAAAACTTGTAAAATAATTTAGGTTAACTATTTCAGGAAAATAGAAAATAACTCTTGATTTTTAGCTTATTACAAGGTAAATATATCAAATGGGATACTTAGAAATTGAATGAGTTATTAATTTATACTAATTTCATCTTTCCAGTCTAATGATTTTATGGAGGAAACCTTATTAGTAGATGTCATTGTGACTCTCAATTCTTTATTGGCAATATTTTTAGAATAAAGTGCTTTGTATCTAAAAATAATGGAATTATCGCTTTTAATTGTATAGGCTTCAATAAGTTTTAAATCCTCAAATGTGCCGTAATATTGTCTAAATCGTTGACATGTTTTAGTAAGTCTTTCTTGTGTGGTATTTTGAATCACTGATGGTGTTGCTTCATCAGCCGTAAAAGGTTTAAATTTAGAAGTGTTACACGTCATTAAAACACGTTTACCTAGTTCATAGGCCTTGTTCTTTTGAATATCACTGATTTCACCTACAGCTATTTTTATTGTATTCGTTGCTATTTTGGGATTCATTGTTATGTCTTTAGTTGTTTTACAACCAATAACAACCAATAAGATAGCTGTAAGTAAAATTAATTTTTTCATATTTTATATTTTAAGTAATAGGTTAGGATCTGGGCAATTTTCTAGATAAAAATCTAAATCTTTTTTACTACAAACACCTGGATAATCTCCATGCATTCCTTGTATGTTTTTTATAATTTGAAAGTGTAGGTGAGGGGCATAATCTCCGTTTACAGCTGCTTCTCCAAGTGTAGCTAGCAACTGACCTTTTGCAAAGAAATCACCAACAGCAATATTTTTTAAACTATCTAAAGATAAATGTCCGTAAAGGGTGTAAAACAGATGTTCCTCAATGGTGTGCTCTAAAATTATTGTAGGACCGTAATCACCCAAACCAGTATTGTAATTAAAACTATGAACGGTACCGTCAAGAGCTGCTAATACTGACGTTCCTGCTTTTATCCATAAGTCTAGTCCTAAGTGAATGTTCCTTTCTTCAATATTAGGATCATTAAAAATACCACTACGCTTATACAAATCTCTAGTTTCATTGTAACCTCCATAAGCTACTTTAGCATTTTTTTCTAATAAATAGTTGTCTATGTAATGCTCAAATTCGGGGGCATTTTTCAATTGTAGGTTTTGAAAATTAGTATTGTGTACTGATAAATCCAGTGGAATATAATCA
>NZ_MTCA01000071.1:0-14303 GCF_002150205.1 Flavobacterium sp. FPG59
ATTTTAGTTATTGCATCCATATCACTTTTTATTTGGGGTTACAGTTTTTTAAAAGGAAAAGACTTGTTTACGGATTATAAAACTTTTTTTGTAGAGTATAATAGTGTTGAAGGTCTTACGTCATCTGCTCCGGTAACGCTTAATGGCTTAATTATAGGTAAAGTAAACAGTATTACTATTAATGCAAATACAGGTAAACTGCTTGTAGAGTTACAATTGAAAACTGATTTTCCTATTTCAAAAAGTAGTATAGCATCACTATATGAGCCAAGTTTTATTGGCGGTAAGCAAATAGCTATTATGCCTAATTTCAATGATAAAGAATTAGCTGTTGAAGGTCAGTTTTTTCAAAGCGGAATTAAGCTTGGTTTAACCGATAAAGTAGGAGATCAATTAGCGCCTTTGCAAGACAAACTTGAAAAATTATTAGGTAATACGGATAAATTAATTTCAGGATTGAATAATGTTTTAGATGAAAAAGGTCAAACTGATATCAAATTAACTCTAGCTGAATTGAGTCAAACAGTAGCTGAGTTTCATAAACTTTCAACTAGTGTGAATGATTTATTAGCTACTAATAAAACACAAATTAATGGTGTTGTAACTAATTTGAATAAAGTTTCAGGTAATTTTTCAAAAATTTCAGATTCACTAAATAAGGCTGATTTAGGGAAAACAGTTAAAAATTTAAATGCTACCTTAAGTCGTGTTGATGGTATCATGCTCAATTTAGAGTCAGGCAAAGGAACTATTGGTAAATTACTTAAAGACGAATCTTTTTATCAAAACATAAAGACATCAACAAAAGAGTTAGAGCTGCTTCTTCAAGATATTAGGTTGTATCCTACTAGATATGTAAATATTTCAGTGTTTGGAAAGAAAAATAAACCATACGTAGGGCCAGAAAATGACACCATTAAATTAAAGTAAATATAAATTAAAATGAGCTACTTAGACAATATTTTATTTGCCATAACGCTGGCAATAGGTTTTGGATATTTTTTTATTAGTGTAAAAAAAATAAGAAGAAATATAAATTTAGGAACCGCTGTTGATCGTACAGATAATCCTAAAGCGAGATGGACTAATATGGCCATGATAGCACTTGGACAATCAAAAATGGTAAAAAGACCTGTAGCGGGGATTTTACACATTATAGTTTACATAGGTTTTGTAATCATTAACATTGAGTTGTTAGAAATTATTATTGATGGACTTTTTGGTACACATAGAGTTTTTGCTTTCTTAGGAACTACTTATAATGTATTAATTGCTTCATTCGAGATACTTGCTGTTTTAGTTTTAGTGGCTGTTTTTGCTTTTTGGAGCCGAAGAAATATTATTAAATTAAAAAGATTTGTAAGTTCAGATTTAAAAGGCTGGCCTAAAAGTGATGCGAATTACATTTTGTATTTTGAAGTGGTATTGATGACATTATTTTTATTAATGAACGCTTCTGATTTGCATTTACAAAATGTACCAGGAGGTTACGGACATTTTATAAAAGCAGGATCTTTTCCTGTGAGTCAGTTTATTGAGCCTATTTTTAATGGACTTTCAAATGAATTAGTGATGTTATTATCCGAAGGTTTCTGGTGGGTGCATATCATTGGGATTTTGATTTTCATGAATTACCTTTATTTTTCAAAGCACCTTCATATTTTATTGGCTTTTCCTAATACGTATTTTGCAAATTTGAACCCACAAGGTCAATTTGATAATTTACAATCAGTAACAAATGAGGTAAAATTAATGATGGATCCTAACGCAGACCCTTTTGCAGCAGCCCCAGTAGACCCAAACGCGGTTCCAAGTAAATTTGGTGCTAGCGATGTGCAAGATTTAAACTGGGTTCAGTTATTAAATGCGTATACCTGCACAGAATGCGGTAGATGTACTTCATCATGTCCTGCAAACAATACAGGTAAAAAATTATCTCCTAGAAAAATCATGATGGATACTAGAGATCGTCTTGAGGAAGTAGGTAAAAATATAGATGCAAACAAAGGTGTTTTTGTACCAGACAATAAGTCATTGTTGAATGATTATATTACCGCTGAGGAATTATGGGCTTGTACATCTTGCAACGCTTGTGTTGAAGAGTGCCCAGTAAACATTAGTCCGTTATCTATTATTATGGATATGAGACGTTATTTAGTAATGGAACAGAGTGCCGCTCCAATGCCATTGAATGCTATGATGACTAACATTGAAAACAATGGTGCGCCATGGCAATATAACCAACAAGATAGATTAAATTGGAAGAATGAATAATCCATTGTAACGGATTTCATTATTGTATTTTTAAAATACAAACTCAAATTATCACATAACCGAATCAATAAAAAAGTATGTCAGAAAATTTAATAGTGCCAACCATGGCCGAAATGTTAGCTCAAGGAAAGCAGCCAGAAGTTTTATTTTGGGTGGGCTGTGCAGGAAGTTTTGACGATAGAGCCAAAAAAATTACGAAAGCTTTTGTTCGAATTTTAAATAGATCTAATGTTTCTTTTGCAGTTTTAGGAACAGAAGAGAGTTGCACAGGAGATCCAGCAAAAAGAGCCGGAAACGAGTTTTTGTTTCAAATGCAAGCCATGATGAACATTGAAGTTTTGAATGGGTATGAAGCAAAAAAAATAGTTACTGCTTGTCCTCATTGTTTTAACACGCTCAAAAATGAGTATCCAGAACTAGGAGGACAATATGAAGTGATACATCATACAGAATTTTTGAAATCCCTACTTGATGATGGTAGACTTACTATTGAAGGTGGTCAATTTAAAGGAAAACGTATTACTTTTCACGACCCTTGTTATTTGGGTAGAGCCAATAACGTTTATGAAGCTCCTAGAGATTTAATAACGAAACTTGATGCAGCTCTTGTTGAAATGAAGCGATCAAAAGCTAACGGTCTTTGCTGTGGCGCAGGTGGAGCACAAATGTTTAAGGATGCTGAAAATGGAGATAAGGAAATTAATATAGAAAGAACCGAAGACGCTCTTGAAACTACTCCAGATATTATTGCTGCGGGTTGTCCTTTTTGCAATACCATGATGACTGATGGTATTAAAAATAAAGAAAGAGAAAGCGATGTTAAAGTAATGGATATAGCTGAGCTTATTGCAAATGCACAAGACCTTTAACATGAGAAAAATAATTATAGCACTTGTTTTAATTTTCAGTATAAATTCCTTTTCTCAAGACATGTATGACATTATTGGTAAAGAAACCTGTGCTTGTCTTGGAACAAAAAAATTAGATTATCAAAAAATAGATAAGAAAGAATTACAAACTCAAGTAGGGTTGTGTATGATTCAAAGTTATACGAGCCACATAAATGAATTCAAGGAAGAGGAAAAAGTTCAGTTTGATGACAAAGATGGAATGCGAAAAATGGGTGAGAAGGTAGCGCTTAAAATGCTAGTCAACTGCCCAGATATTATTTTAGAGTTGGGGAAATCCACTCAAAAAGAGGTTTCGGATGAAGATGATGAAGAACTTGTTGTTGATGAGCCTCAAGATGTTTTTATTGAAGGACAGGTTACAGCTATTAAAAAAGATCAATTTGTTTCTTTATTGGTAAAAGATAAAAACGGAAGAGCTTATAGTTTTTTATTATTGGATTACTTTGATACAGCATCAGTATTGACTAATAATGAACTTAAAGTCAAAGATGCTGTAAAAGTTGGTTACACTGAGATAGAGCTTTTTGATGTAGCTACAAATGAATTCAAATATTTTAAAATTTTAACAGATATACAGCGTCAATAAATTCTAATTGCCCTGAAATTTACAAATACAATTATATGTACGTCCCTTTTGAAAATTTACCCGAAGATTCTAGAATTTGGATTTATCAATCTAATAGAAAATTCTCTGATGCTGAATTTGCTGAAATAGAAACTTCATTACAATCTTTCTTAGAGCAATGGGCAGCACATGGAACAAGTTTAGAATCTTCTTATCTATTAAAGTATAATAGGTTTATCATTATTGCTGTAAATCAAGAAGTACAAGCAGCTACGGGTTGTTCAATAGACGCATCTGTAGAGTTCATTCAAGCATTAGAACAAAAATATACGGTCGATTTATTAGATAAAATGAATGTGACTTTTAAGTTAGGAGAACACATAGCTCATAAAACGCTAATTGATTTTAAAAAAATGGTGAAAGACAAAGCGGTTACTGAAAACACTGTAGTTTTTAATAACCTGGTAAACACTATTGAAGAATTTAATGAATCTTGGGAAGTACCTGCAATAGATAGTTGGCACAGTCGTTTTTTTTAAGTGTTATACCAAGACATCAAAACTAAAAGTGTCATTAATTTTTTTAAAATGCAGCAGTTAAGAACGCAAATTTTATTTTTTTTCTTGTTTTTAACGGCAAGTTCTACTGTTTTTTCTCAAAATGTAGACATAAAACTTTTAAGAAACCTACATCTTGATCGCAATCAAAATTTGGATTCTTCATTTGAGGTCGTTACAAATAGTGCAGTTCCTGTAAGTATTGCTGCTCCAGTATTGATGTATTCTATTGGGTTAATAAAAAAAGATAGTACACTAAAACATAAAGCAATTTTTATTGGCGAAGCTTTTCTTGTTAATGCATTTATTACAAAAGCGCTCAAAGTAGCTGTTGATAGAGACCGCCCTTTTGATACTTATTCTGATATTGACCCTGTTGTATCATCAACAGGAAAATCTTTTCCTTCAGGACATACTTCTATTGCTTTTTCTACTGCAACCTCATTAAGTATGGCGTATCCTAAATGGTATGTCATCGTACCTTCTTTCTTATGGGCAAGTAGTGTAGGTTATTCTAGAATGCATTTAGGTGTTCATTATCCCAGTGATGTTGCAGCAGGTGCGCTTATTGGTGCTGGATCTGCTTTTGCTACTTTTAAGATTAATAAATGGTTGAATAAGAAAAAGTATAAAAAAATTGAAGGTGTAAAATAAAAAGACCTTTATTTCATAGTTCTTGTTTAAATTTTTTTCTGCTAACACATCTTTTTTTAAACTTCCACTCCTTTTTTTTGAATAAGTTAATCCTAAGATTGGTAATTAACATTAATTTCAGGAAACTCAACTCAATTTTACTTACTTTCGTTGTATTAAATAGTCTTCATGAAAATTGCAATTGTTTGTTATCCTACCTTTGGAGGTAGTGGCGTAGTTGCCACAGAACTTGGTCTTGAACTAGCGAGACGTGGTCACGAAATTCATTTTATTACCTATAGACAACCGGTGCGTCTTGCATTGCTAAGTCCAAACGTACATTACCATGAGGTTAATGTGCCTGAGTATGCCTTGTTTCATTATCAGCCTTATGAACTGGCACTTTCTAGCAAGCTAGTAGATATGGTAAAGCTGCACCAAATAGAGTTGTTGCATGTGCATTATGCTATTCCGCATGCTTATGCAGGTTATATGGCAAAACAAATGCTAAAGGATGAGGGGATTAATATTCCTATGGTAACTACACTGCATGGTACTGATATAACTCTTGTAGGTAATCATCCTTTTTATAAACCTGCTGTAACTTTCAGTATCAATAAATCTGATTTTGTAACTTCAGTTTCTCAGAGTTTAAAAGACGATACCTTAAAATTATTCAACATAAAAAATGAAATTGAGGTCATTCCTAATTTTATCGAATTGGACAAAAACAAAACGGATACTAATTATCCTTGTCAACGTTCAGTAATGGCTAAAGAGAATGAGAAAATCATTACGCATATAAGTAATTTTAGAAAAGTAAAACGAATTCCTGATGTGATCAAAGTTTTTTATAACATTCAAAAAGAGATTCCTGCGAAGCTTATGATGGTGGGTGATGGTCCCGAAAAAGAAAAAGCGGAGCTTTTGTGCCAAGAGTTAGGAATTCAAGACAAGGTAATATTTTTTGGTAATAGTAATGAAATTGACAAAATTTTATGTCTTACTGATTTGTTTTTATTGCCTTCGCAAACAGAAAGCTTTGGACTTGCTGCGCTTGAGGCTATGGCTTGTAAAGTACCGGTTATTTCAAGTAATTCTGGTGGATTAGCCGAGGTGAATTTTGATGGTGTTTCTGGATATTTAAGTGATGTGGGAAATACCGATGAAATGGCTGTTAATGCTTTGAAAATTTTGAAAGATGAAAAAACTTTGGAATTATTTAAAGAAAACGCCTTTGAAGTTGCTAAACAATTTGATATCAAAAACATTTTACCCTTGTACGAAGCTTTGTATCTAAAAGCTATTAACAAATACAAATAATCAAAGTGGTATGGAGAATCTAAATTTTTAAAATCATGAGAAAAATAGTAATGGGGCTTATGATGATAACTTTGTTTTCTTGTGCAACAGGCAAGCCAGTAGCAACTGATTCAAAAAAGTTATATGAAGTACTAACAGAACAGACTTATGGAGGTGCTGCTATTCGTTTTTATGAAATTTTGTCAGAACCAAATGAGATCAGGATGCTTCAAAAGGATGAGAATCTTAAAAGTAACATTAAACCTACAGATTTACAAAACTCTAATTTCGTAATTTTGAATATGGGTCAAAAATCAAGTGGCGGTTACAGTATAAATGTTGAGGGCGTAGTAGAAACACCTACTCAAGTTATTATTAAGGTAAAAGAAATAGGACCGGAGCCAGGCGGAATGGTTACACAAGCTATGACAAACCCTTTTTGTGTAGTAAAGATTAACTCCAAAAAAGAAATTATTTTTCAATAAAAAAAGGAGGCTATTTACGAATAAATAGCCTCCTTTTTATAAATCTGCTAATTAGAATCTGTATCTCACACTTAGTGCTAAATCTGGAGCAAAATTATCGTCTCTAAAGTTATCAGAATTGAAGTAAAGTTCTGGTCTGATATCAAGACCTAATTGAATAGGAGCTTCTTTAAAGTTATATTCAAGACCTAAATTTCCAGCAACAAAGGCAAACGTACCGCTATCATCTACGTTAAAGTTGTTATTGAAGTTGTTATCATAACTCCAACTACCTAATCCACCACCTACACCAGCGTACCAGTTGAAACCACCATCAATGTTCCAAACCCATTGGTATAAACCTGTAAGTTTAAAAGCATCAACATTATTACTGTTTCTAAAACCTAAATCTAATTCTAAACGGTTGTTGTCACCAAGACCTCTTTGGTATGAAATTTCACCACCAAAACCGTCACTATCTCCTAAACGAAGACCTAATGCGTTTTTTGAAATATCTTGCGCTTGTGCTGTAAATGATAATGCTACTAGCATTACAGCAGATAAAATAATCTTTTTCATTTTTGTTTGTTTTAATTATTTAGCAAATTTATTTATTTACATGTTAATTGCGTTGTAAAATTTTAGTTAATTGTTACACAATTTCCACATTAATGGATCTAAAAGACTTAACAAGCTATTTAATCAAATTTTGCTTTACAAATATTTTTTTACTTGCAATAGATTGAGTTTCTATGAGATCTTCCATTTCAAAAAGATTGTCATCTTCCTCAAAATTCATCTCACTGTAATGAAATAATTTCCATCTTTTGTTATTGTACTCCAGCGATGTAAGGTTTTCTATCCAATCTCCAGAATTTAGATAGAGCGTAGAGCCACTTTTGGTTTCTTTTTTGATGATTTTTGGTTCGTGAATATGTCCGCAAATAACGTAATCGTATTTTTTTTCTATAGCTAATTCAGTTGCAGTTTTCTCAAAATCAGAAATGTGTTTTACCGCTTTTTTTACACTAGCTTTTATTTTTTTGCTAAATGAATACGGTTCTTTACCTAGTTTTTTTAAACACCAATTTGCAAACCGGTTGATTAAAATAAGATAATCATAGCCTAAACCACCTAATTTTGCAATCCATTTAGAGTGTTGCACCGAGGCATCAAAGACATCTCCATGAAAGACCCATAGTTTTTTTGAATCTAGTGTTAAAATGAGTTTGTCAACTAATGCAAAATTACCCAATGAAATGTCACTGAACTTGCGTAACATTTCATCGTGATTTCCAGTAATATAGTACACTTTAGTTCCTTTTGAGGCAAAACTGATGATTTTTTGAATAACCTTTAAATGTGATTTCGGGAAATAGGATTTTCTAAACTGCCAGATATCAACAATATCTCCATTTAGAATTAGTATTTTAGGTTTAATAGAGGATAAATAATTAAGGAGTTCCTTGGCATGACTACCAAAGGTGCCCAAATGCACATCGGATATGACAACCACTTCTACTTTTCTTTTTTTCAAGGTTTTTTATTTTTTGAAGTTTAACAAAACAATTAAAAATAAATTAAGTAACATTGAATTAAAAGTTAAGATTAGCGATACAATATTAATTTAATAACAATAAATCTAAGAACTTGCTTAAAACTTTAAACACTAAACTTTTGAACTTTGAAGTAAAATGGTACTTTTGTTCAAAATCAAAATGAAATGGCAGGAAATAGTTTTGGAACATTGTTTAAAATCACAACATTTGGAGAATCTCATGGTGATGCATTGGGTGGCATAATTGATGGTTGCCCTTCTGGGATTGCTTTAGATTTAGATGCTATTCAATTTGAAATGTCTCGAAGAAAGCCGGGGCAGTCGGCTATTGTTACCCAACGTAAAGAACCAGATGCTGTGCAGTTCTTATCCGGAATTTTTGAAGGTAAAACTACTGGTACGCCTATTGGTTTTGTTATTCCAAATACCAACCAAAAATCGGACGATTATTCTCATATAAAAGATAATTACAGGCCTAGCCATGCTGATTACGTATATGAAAAGAAATATGGTGTACGCGATTATCGTGGAGGTGGAAGAAGTTCTGCACGTGAAACGGCTTCTAGGGTTGTTGCTGGTGCTATTGCCAAACAAATGTTACCCGAAATTAAAATTAATGCTTACGTGTCTCAAGTAGGACCAATAGCTCTTGATAAACCATACCAAGAATTAGATTTTTCTAAAATTGAAAACAATCCGGTACGTTGTCCAGATGAACAAGCTGCTGCCATCATGGAAGATTACATTCGAGGTATCCGTAAAGATGGGGATACAGTAGGAGGTGTGGTATCTTGTGTGATTCAAAACGTTCCTGTGGGTTTAGGTGAACCTGTTTTTGATAAATTGCATGCCGAGTTAGGTAAAGCTATGTTATCAATTAATGCAGTGAAGGGTTTTGAATTTGGTAGTGGTTTTGAAGGTGCAAAAATGAAAGGTAGCGAGCACAATGACTTGTACAATACTGATGGAACCACAAAAACCAATCTTTCAGGAGGAATTCAAGGCGGTATCAGCAATGGTATGGACATCTATTTTAGAGTTGCTTTTAAGCCTGTTGCTACAATCATGAAAGAGCAAGAATCTTTAGATAATCAAGGAAATATAACTGCTATGACTGGAAAAGGCCGTCATGACCCTTGCGTTGTGCCGCGCGCAGTACCTATAGTAGAAGCAATGGCTGCGATTGTTTTGGCAGACTTTTATTTGATAAATAAAACCTACTAAAAACAAATTCTATAAATTGTAAATAAAGAGCATCGTATTTCATGAAATATGGATTAGTATGCTAAATATAATGTAACTAAATATCAAGTAATTAAAAATAATTTAATGGATCATACTACAAAAAAGACTTCATTTTTTTCAGGATTAACCGGGCAAATATTGATAGCAATGGTTCTTGGAGCCGTACTAGGAATTATAATACATAATAGTATAACTCCAGAAGATGCGCAAAATTTTAGTAGTAAGATTAAAATTTTGGCTACTGTTTTCATTCGTTTAGTTCAAATGATTATTTCGCCTTTAGTATTTACAACCCTTGTTGTGGGTATTGCAAAATTAGGAGATATTAAAGCTGTAGGAAGAATTGGCGGTAAAGCTATGGCTTGGTTTTTTACAGCATCATTTGTCTCATTGTTACTTGGAATGTTATTTGTTAACGTTTTGAAGCCTGGAGTGGGTCTTAATTTATCAAATGTGGATTTAGCTGCCGTATCTGAAGTGACTGCAAAAACACAAAACATATCATTCGATAATTTTATAGAACACATTGTTCCAAAAAGTATATTTGAAGCAATGGCTACCAATGAAATTTTACAAATTGTAATTTTCTCAATCTTTTTTGGATTAGCTGCTGCATCATTAGGGGAGTATGTTAAACCAGTGATTACAGCATTTGACAAAATATCACATATTGTTTTAAAAATGGTGAACTTTGTGATGAAGTTTGCACCTATTGGCGTATTTGGAGCCATTGCAGGTGTTTTTGCAGTGCGTGATTTTCAAGAATTAGCCATTACGTATTTCAAGTTCTTTGGTTCTTTTTTAATCGGGATTTCTTCTTTATGGGTTGTTTTAGGAGTTGTAGGTTATATTTTCCTCAAAGGGAGAATGACTGTATTGTTAAAACGTATTGTGAGTCCTTTAATTATTGCCTTTGGAACAACTAGTAGTGAAGCTGTTTTCCCAAAACTTACTGAGGAGCTAGAACGCTTTGGGGTAAAAGACAGAATTGTATCTTTTATGTTGCCGCTGGGATATTCTTTTAATCTTGACGGAAGTATGATGTACATGACATTTGCCAGTATATTTATTGCTCAAGCGTACGGTATAGATTTGTCTTTAGGAACTCAAATGACCATGTTATTAGTGTTAATGCTTACCAGTAAAGGTATTGCGGGTGTGCCAAGAGCTAGTTTAGTAGTAGTTGCAGCAACTTGCGGAATGTTTGATATTCCTGTTGAAGGAATAGCTTTAATTTTGCCAATAGACCATTTTTGTGACATGTTTAGGAGTGCGACTAACGTTTTAGGAAATGCTTTAGCAACTTCTGTTGTAGGGAAATGGGAGGGAAGCGATGATGCTGATGAAGTGGTTTCTTTATAGTAAGTTCACTTATTGATATGAAAAAAGCAGTAAAAATTTTTACTGCTTTTTTTGTTTTAAGTTTGTGTCACTTTTCAGGACTAGACAGTTGTTGTAATTACCTAATACCAGCGTTTTTTATTTTGTTTTGATGTAGCTGATTTTCTTGATTTATGAGCTCCACCGCTTCTATTAGAATTTTTTTGTTGTGATGCTGGTGCCGATTCCGGGCTTCCAGAGTGCCAATGAAACGAGTGATCATTAACAGTTTTAACATCTACTTTTATCAGTTTTTGAATTTCTTTCCAATACGTATATTCGTCTTTACCGCAAAAAGAAATGGCAATTCCACCATTACCAGCGCGTCCTGTTCGTCCTATGCGGTGTACGTAGGTTTCTGGAATGTTTGGTAAGTCAAAATTGATTACTACTGGAAGTTGATCAATATCAATTCCTCTTGCAGCAATATCAGTTGCAACAAGAACACCAATTTCTTTGTTTTTAAAAGCATCCAGAACACGTTGTCTTGCATTTTGGGACTTGTCTCCATGTATAGCTTCGGCTGGAATATTGTTTTTGCGCAACGCTTTGACTACATTATCTGCACCATGTTTTGTTCTAGAGAAAACCAATACATCTGTCAGGTTTTCGTTCTTGATTAAGTGGTACAATAAATTTCTTTTTTCCCCTTTTTCTACAAAGTATACTCTTTGCTCCACATTTTCGGCGGTTGAGGAAACAGGTGAAACAGTTACGGTTTCAGGATCTGTTAAAAACATTTCGGCAAGTTCTCGAATGGCAATTGGCATCGTAGCCGAAAAAAACAAAGTTTGTCTGTTTTTTGGCGTAAGCTTTACTATTTTTTTGACATCATTCACAAAACCCATATCAAGCATTTGATCTGCTTCGTCAAGAACTAATGTGTGAAGATGATCTAAGTCAATAAACCCTTGTTTGTGTAAATCTAGCAATCTTCCCGGTGTAGCAATTAAAATATCGATACCGTTTTTTAAAGTATCTACTTGTGGATTTTGCGATACTCCCCCAAAAATGGTTAGCTGAGTTAGATTAGTATATTTGGCATACGTTTCAAAGCTTTGGCCTATTTGCACGGCAAGCTCGCGCGTAGGAGTCACAACTAGAGCACGAATTTGTTTGGCTTTTTTTGAAGACCCCACAATTCGATGCAGCTGGTGAATAATAGGAATTGCAAATGCCGCAGTTTTTCCAGTTCCAGTTTGTGCACAACCTATTAAGTCACGTCCAGATAAGACTATTGGAATAGATTGTTCTTGAATGGGAGTTGGGTTTAAATAACCTTCTTCAAAAACGGCTTTTTGTATGCTTTTTGATAATGATAACTCTTCGAATAACATAATTTTGGGTATTAATTGGGCTGTAATTATAAAGTAAACAGCGTGGCAAAGATAGTATTTATATTTTTGGTCGCTTTTTTCTATAAAATAAAGGTTACTTTATTAAATGTTAGGTAGCAAGGAACCATTGGCTTTTATAAAATCAGTTACTAGATACCCTATTAATTTACCTATCAGATGATTGTTTTTATCCTCACCCAAATCTGGTGCTCCTTCGCAAATGTGAATGTAAGCGGCATTACGGCGTTTTCCATAATAATAAATAAACTGTCGCAATTGTTCTACAGAGAAACCGCTCATTGTCATAGCACTACAAGCTATGTTAGGTATGGCATCTAAGTCAATTTCGATGCCAAACGGTTCATCATTAATGAACTCTAAAGCATGCATCATTTCTTGTGTAAAATCTTTTTCTCTCCTGATGCTGATGCTGTCATAGGTGTTATACCGAACTCTATCGTCTAGCTTTTTTATCGTATCCAATACATTTTTTGAGGTGTAATTTTCATGCAATCCAAAGACAAAATATTTTTTTAAAAAACCTTCTTCAAAAGCATACGAAAAACCGTTTCCACTATGTCTTCCTTCTAGAATTCTAAAATCAGAATGAGCGTCAAAGTTGATCGCATTAATAGGTTTACCTTTTGCAAGAGCAGTTCCTTTTATGTTTCCGTAAGAATTATTATGCCCGCCACCTATTACGATAGGGATTTTTCCTAGTTTTACAATACTAAAAATGATATGTGAAACATCTTTATCTATTTTTGTGACTAACTGACTTAGTTTAGACCGATCATCAATATCGTTAAAATCAAGGTTTGCTACCTCTTTCATCAACTGTACTACGTCAAGTTGTCCTAAAATTACAATTTGACTTCCTTTGCAAAACCTATTGTGTTGAATATTAGCAATACTAGCTATGGCGCTGTCCCAAGCAGAAGCGGCTCCTGGTCTGCCATAATTGGCTCGCACACCTATATCTTCAGGAATTCCAAAAAGTACATATCGGGCCTCGCAATTTTTTATAAAATCCAAATAATCAGTATCTTTTGGGATAGTGATCATTTTTTCACCAAATTTTATCTCTCCACTTCTGTGGTTCGTAATTTTAGCAAGATCCTTTATTGTGAACGGTATTATTTTTTCCATCAGAAAAATTTTTTTTCTCAAAAATAATATAATTGCATTAACATACGTTAGTACTTGAGCAGATAATGTTAAATTTGTAAACAAAAAATTAAATTCGAAATGGAAAATCCCAAAAGCAGTTCAAGCCTTAAAGCGGTTGTAGCGATATTAGCTATTTTATTAGTAGGTAGTTTAGTATATATTTTTAAAATCACTTCTGATGCTGAAGTGGTAAAAACAGAGTTAGATACTACATTAACCGAAAAGGAGTCGGTAATGAAAGATTTACAAGAACTAAAAATGACTTACGATGCTGCCATCTCAGAGAATACGTCTATGTCTGACGAACTTATTTTAGAGAGAGATAAAGTTGTAGCATTAATGACAGACTTAAGTAAGTCTAAAGGCGATGTAGCTTCATTATCAAAATACAAAACTCAATTTAATGCTTTACAAGGTAAAATGAAAGTATTGATGGCGGATAATGAGTCTTTGAAAAAGGCAAATACCACTCTTACTTCTCAGCGTGATAGTACAGCGGTGGTTCTTGGTGAGTCAAAAAAGTACAACGAGGCACTTGCTGGCCAGAACGAAGAATTGACAAAAGTGGTTGAAAAAGCAGCTAAATTAACAGTGTTAAATACAAGAGGTTCTGCATTCAAATTAAAAAGCTCTGGTAAAGAAATCTCAACAGATAAAGCAAGTAGAGCTGATGTTTTGAGAATAAGCTATACAATTGCTGAGAACCAAGTTGCTCAGTCAGGAACTAAAGCATATTATGTTCAAGTAATTGACAGTAAAAACAACGTTATTGGAGATAAGAAAACAGAAAACTTTGGAGATAATTCTTTAACTTACAGTTTTATTTCAAATATTAATTACGAAAACAAAACTGTAGATGTTACTGAAAGTGTAAGAGGAAAAGATTTTCCAAAAGGAACTTATTATG
>NZ_MTCA01000371.1:0-1406 GCF_002150205.1 Flavobacterium sp. FPG59
GACAACAAACTTTCAGATGTTGATAAAGAAAAAATTATTGAATTAATTAGACCTGCAATCGGAATTTCAACAAAAAAACTACAATCGGATAACTTGAAAATTGGAAGCTCAAAAATTGGTGGAAAACCAGATTTGCCAAAAGATATTTGTTGGCCAAAACTAAATGATTCGCATTTAGTTTTTTGTGCTCAATACAATGTTTCAGAATTGGAAAAATTTGACGTAGAAAACTTACTTCCAAAAAAAGGAATTTTTTACATATTTATTGGTATCAATGAAGAGTGGAATGAATTTTCTATGATGCAAAATGACACCAAAATATTCTTTACAGAAAATACAGAAAATTTGGAAAGAAAAGAATATCCTACTTCTTTCAATTTGGAGAGAATAGTTGAACCAGCTAAAATTGAATATTTTGAGAGTATAACAATTCCAGATGATGAAAATTATAAACTTTTTTATTTTAACGATAAGTATGAAGATTTCTACTTTCATTTTTATCAAGATACAGAAGAATATATTGCTGAAGAACTTAACAGTTTTACAGATAATATGCATCAAATTTTAGGTGAAGATAAATCTGTTCAATCAAGTGTTGTTTACGAATTTAGTAGAAACGAATTAAATATAACAGACAAAGATTATACTGAAAAATGGAACGAAATTCTTGAAAATTCAAAGACATTCACAAATTTAATCCAATTAGATTGTATGGATTCAAATACAAATCTTTCTAAATTTGGCGGAAGTGGAGTTTTCTACATTGGACTAAAGACAAAAGAATTACAAAATAAAAATTTCAACAATTTAATAATCTCATTTCAAACGACATAAAAATACTACTGCCAACAGATAAGGTTTCGTTGCGGCTGCAAGCCGAACAATGAAACCTGTGTTGAACGGAACCGGTCATTGGCAGGAACTATGGAGTTATCGTAAAGTTTAGAGAGAGAATATGAAGAGGATTTAGTATCCTCTTTTTTTTGAAGTAGTTTTAAATATAGTTTTCTAGTGTTTTCCTTTCCCGAAGTTTCGGGATTAGACATACGTGCCCTTACCCACAAAATTAGCTTTTACAGGGAAAGGAGTTTTGGCCACCGTCAATATACCATCCCGACGCTTCGGGAGGTGGACCACGCTGATCGAAGACTGCTATGCGGTGTAAATTTCCTGTTTTACAACACGGACACTTGGGTAAAAAGGGTTTCTTCTCCCGCTTTTCCATGACTTTTACTTGCAGATTTTCCTGCAAAAGCTTGAGCTTTTGACGTTTCCAAGTGCTACTCAAAAAACCGTAATGACGGATCTTGACAAAACGTTTGGGCAAAATATGCAACGCAAAACGCCTGATGAATTCCTGATGCGTCAGCGTCATTTGCTTTTTCACGCCCGCTACTCGGTAATCC
>NZ_MTCA01000121.1:0-8833 GCF_002150205.1 Flavobacterium sp. FPG59
GAAGAAAAGTAGAATTGATTTCATTAAATTTATTTATTATAAAGTTAGTAAATAAATAGTTTAAAAATAAAGATTTAACAATTGATAAACCTTTTTATTGCATTTACTTTCAAAAAAAAATCGCAATTTTGTGCATCTATAATTCAAAAATATGCCAACTATATCTAACAAAGGCAAACAAATGCCTGAATCACCAATACGTAAATTGGTCCCATTCTCTGAAATTGCAAAAAAGAAAGGTCATAAAGTATACCACCTAAACATTGGACAACCGGACATAAAAACTCCTGAAGTTGCAATGCAAGCTGTAAAAAATATTGACTTAACCATCTTAGAATACAGTCATTCTGCTGGAAATGAATCGTATCGTAAAAAATTATCGAATTATTACACCCAACAAGGTATTGATGTATCTACAGAAAATATTATAATTACCACTGGAGGTTCTGAAGCATTACTTTTTGCAATGGGAAGCACCATGGATCAAGGGGATGAAATTATTATTCCAGAACCTTTTTATGCAAACTACAATGGTTTTTCAACTGCTTCAGGTGTTTCCGTTGTTCCAGCAATATCAACTATCGAAAATGGTTTTGCATTACCTGCAGTTGCCGATTTTGAAAAATTAATTACACCAAAGACCAAAGCAATCTTAATTTGTAATCCTGGAAATCCAACAGGCTATTTATACTCAAAAGAAGAAATTCTGCAATTGGCAGAACTTGTAAAAAAGCATGATTTATTTTTAATCTCAGATGAAGTGTACCGTGAGTTTACTTATGATGGTGATATACATTATTCTGTAATGAGTATTCCTGGACTTGAGGAGCACGCTATTATGATTGATTCTGTATCAAAACGTTACAGCATGTGTGGCGCAAGAATAGGCTGTATCACATCAAAAAATAAAGAAGTGATGGCAGCGGCTATGAAATTTGCACAAGCACGTTTGAGTCCACCTACCATAGAACAAATTGCTAGCGAAGCAGCTTTAGATACACCTCAATCTTATTTTGACGAAGTTATATCAGAATATAGAGAAAGACGTGATACCTTAATTGAAGAGTTAAACAAAATTGATGGTGTTGTTATCAGTAAGCCAAAAGGTGCTTTTTACTGTATCGCACAATTACCAATAGATAACGCTGATGCTTTTGCACAATGGTTACTAGAAAGTTTTGACTTGAATGGTGAAACTGTTATGGTAGCACCAGCTGCAGGCTTTTACTCTTCTCCAGGAATGGGACTAAATCAAGTTAGAATTGCGTATGTCTTAAAGAAAGAAGATTTAATTAAAGCTGTTGCCATTTTAAAAGCTGCAATTCCAGCTTACAACGCGTTATAAAAACAATTTTTATCCATAAAAAGAAAGGCAAATCTACTGTAGTTTTGCCTTTCTTTTTTTTAGAATAAAACGGTAAAAAACAACATGCAAAGCCATAAAGTACTCTTAAATAGTAAGCGCCATTGAAAAACTTTGTTATTTATTATTATCTTTACCGCTTGAATAAATATACCCACTATAATAGTTTCTTTTAATGATAAAAAACGAAGAATTTCAAGACGAAATAGGTGACAATCACGTGAGTTTGTCCGCAAATAATCCAATTAGAAAAGATGCATTTGACATCTCTGATGATGATAAAATTGAAAAAATAAAAAAAGATGTTGAAAACATTCTACTAACACTAGGAATGGATTTAACAGATGATAGTCTTAAAGGAACCCCAAATAGAGTAGCAAAAATGTTTGTTAAAGAAATTTTTGGTGGATTAAATCCTAATAGAAAACCAAAAGCATCAACGTTTGACAACAATTACAAATATGGAGAAATGCTGGTGGAGAAGAATATTATCGTGTATTCTACTTGTGAACATCATTTATTGCCTATAATAGGTAGAGCTCATGTAGCGTATATTTCAAACGGAACTGTTATTGGTTTATCCAAAATGAATCGTATCGTAGAATATTATGCTAAAAGACCTCAAGTTCAAGAGCGTTTAACCATGCAAATTGTTCAAGAATTACAAATAGCTCTTGGGACTGAAGATGTAGCTTGTGTGATAGATGCAAAACACTTATGCGTTAACTCAAGAGGAATAAGCGATATTGAAAGCAGCACCGTAACATCTGAGTTTGGTGGGAAATTCAAAGATACTGTAACAAGAAGAGAGTTTTTAGATTACATTAAATTAGAAACAAAGTTCTAGTCTAAATCTCCTATTATCAAAAAAATTCGAAAAGTTGATCTTTTCAAATAGAAAAAGATAAAAAAACACAATAACACATTCACAACTCAACTCCCCTTTTTATAGGGGATTTGTTGAGTAAAAAATACAGCCAAAATGCCATTATACAGTAACCAAAAACTCAGAATTTACAATTCATTATCTGGAGAAAAGGAACTTTTTGAACCTATAATTGAGGGAAATGTAGGCATGTACGTTTGTGGTCCTACAGTTTATAGCAATGTTCATTTAGGAAACGTTCGCACATTCATGTCTTTTGATATGATTTTTAGGTATTTTTTACATCTTGATTATAAAGTGCGCTACGTACGTAACATTACTGATGTTGGACATATTGTAGACGATGTAGATGAAGGAGAAGATAAAATTGCAAAAAAAGCGCGTTTAGAACAACTAGAACCTATGGAGGTTGTACAACGTTATACCGTAGATTTTCATGACATTTTAAGTGCTTTCAATTTTTTACCTCCAAGTATTGAACCTACTGCAACAGGGCATATCATTGAACAAATTGAAATTGTAAAAAAAATTATTGCATCAGGAATAGGATATGAAGCAAATGGATCTGTTTATTTTGATGTTGTTAAATTTAACGAAACCAATCATTACGGAAAATTAAGCGGTCGAAACATTGAAGACATGCTTGCCAATACACGTGATCTTGATGGACAAAGCGATAAAAGGAATCCTCAAGATTTTGCACTTTGGAAAAAAGCAGAAACGCTACATATCATGCGCTGGCCTTCACCATGGTCCGATGGCTTCCCAGGATGGCATTTAGAGTGTACCGCCATGAGCACTAAGTATTTAGGAAATCATTTTGACATTCACGGCGGAGGGATGGATTTAAAATTTCCGCATCACGAATGTGAAATCGCACAAAATGAGGCTTGCACAGGACAAACTCCTGTGAACTATTGGATGCATGCAAATATGCTAACTCTAAATGGTAAAAAAATGGCCAAATCTACCGGTAATAATATTTTACCACGAGAGATTTTGACTGGTCAAAACACCATCTTAAGTAAGGCATTCTCAGCATCTGTGGCACGTTTTTTTATGCTACAAGCACATTACAGAAGTATTCTTGATTTCTCTGATGATGCAATTGTAGCAGCCGAAAAAGGGTTTAAAAGACTTATGGAAGCTATGAATTCATTATCTGAAATTCCTGTTTCAAATGCAAGTACGCTAGACATTACTTCCTGGAGACAATCATGCTACGATGCAATGAACGATGATTTTAATACACCTATATTAATTGCTCAACTATTTGAAGGTGTTCGCTTCATAAATCTTTTAAAAGACAATAAAGAAACGCTACATCAAGAGGATTTACAGATTTTCACAGTAACAATGCAGGGTTTTGTATTTGATGTTTTAGGATTAGAAGATGAAAAACTTTCGGACACCACAAATAATAAATTAGAAGGTACAGTAAACATGCTTATTGAAATGAGAAAACAAGCAAGAGAGAATAAAAACTTTGCTTTGTCTGATCAAATTAGAGATCAATTAATTGCACTTGGAATTCAATTAAAAGATGGTAAAGAGGGAACTACGTTCAGCATTAACTAGTTTATAAATGACAAGCAGAAAATATGATCAAAAAAGTTTCAATTTTTCCGTTTGTGTTTTTGGTACGATTTTATCAAGTCGCAATTTCTCCATTTACACCTGCAGCATGTCGTTTTGAACCTACGTGTTCACATTATATGATTGAATCTTTGCAAGTACATGGTTTATTTTACGGAACTTTTCTTGGTGTAAAACGTATTTTGAGCTGTCATCCTTGGGGAAAAACGGGATATGATCCAGTACCCAAAAAAACAACAAAGAGTTAATACCTTCTCTTATAATAATCACTATTTTTACTATTCAAAAATTAAAAAACACACATGACACACGCATTAAACTTAGTTTGGAACCCATCAGAAGGAATTGATTTAGGTTTTTTCATGATTAGATTTTACAGTTTAATGTTTGTTGTAGCCTTTGGTTTAGGCTGGTATATCATGAAACACATTTTTGATAGAGAAGGAGAATCTATTGAAAAACTAGATTCTTTGTTCATTTGGACTGTCCTTGCTACCCTAGCAGGAGCACGTTTGGGCCATGTCTTTTTTTACGATTGGGAATATTATCGCAACCATTTAGCAGAAATTTTATTACCAATTAAAGAAAACCCAAACGAATCACTATTTAATATTATTCAAGGATGGGAATTTACAGGATTTCAAGGATTGGCTAGTCATGGCGCTGCAATTTCCATTATCATTGCTATGTATTTTTACAGCAAAAATATTTTAAAAAGACCTCAATTATGGATATTAGACCGCGTTGTAATTCCGGTTGCTAGTGGCGCTATTTTTGTACGTTTAGGAAACTTTTTTAACTCCGAAATTATTGGAAACGTTACTAATTCACCTTTTGGAATCAAGTTTTTAAGAGATCATTTTAGCCCGCAAGATGCTGTTAATGCAACACAAATCTCAAATCCAAAAGATGCCTATTATGCTATTGCTAATGATCCAAAATTTGCAACACTATTAGAACAAGTACCGGTTAAACACCCTACTCAGTTATATGAAGCTTTTGCCTATATCTTTGTATTTGTTGCATTATTTTTCTTGTATTGGAAAACTGAAAAAAGAAATTATAGTGGCTATATCTTCGGGATGTTCTTAGTGCTTTTATTTACTGTTCGATTCATCGTTGAATCTGTTAAAGAAAGCCAGGGAGGATTTGAAAATGCACTCGGATTATTTTCAACAGGCCAATGGCTTAGTATACCCTTTGTATTAATTGGATTGTATTTTGTTATCAGAGCCAAAAAAAATTAGACAAACATTTTTCATATACAAAAAGCGTTAATTCAATATAGATTTAACGCTTTTTTTTGGAGTATAAAGAATTCCAAATTCAATGTTTTTAGTATTGAAACCCGCATTACTATTTTGCAAACCTGCATTAGAAGTATGTCTAAAATTAGGTCTTATATCCAGTATAAACTGGCCCACTTTATAATTAAAACCTAAAGCTAAAACATCTGCAAATGCAAAACCTTTTGATAATCGCTCTGTTGCTGTATCAATATACATAGGACCTACACTTCCTAAAACATATATACTTGACTTTTTTGATAAAGAATAGCGCATTAATAGCCCAATATTCAATATGTATTCATTACACGTTTTTAGCTTTGTGTACCGCTCCCTTTTTTCAATATAATTTTCCTCTTCAGGCTTAACAAAGTAAAGATTTAAAAGCTGATGTGCGCCACTATTATACTCAGGTTGCAAAACCAAATCATAGCTAAATCTGTTGGTCGATTTAACAGTTTTCATAAAGTGAAACTTAAAATATTGATTTGAATACGTGTAGTTTCTATTTCTAAACTCACTACCAAAACCTACGGAAAAACCAAACTTTATATCGTTCGGAGTTTGTTGCGCATTGCATGTAAAAGACAAAGCATACGCACAAAAAAGGAAACCAGTAATCTTGTTATACATCATATAAAACAATTCATCATTAAATTACAATTTAAACAAAAAAAATAGGTTCAACTTACGTCAAACCTATTTTTATTACGTGCATACAAACTTTAATTATTCTGCAGCATGTTCTTTTTCAATTGTGCTTTTATCCTCTTTAGTAAAAGTATCTACTACAACAGGAGTAGCAATAAATAAAGATGAATATGTACCCACAATAATACCTACTAACATAGCAAAGATAAATCCTCTGATTGACTCACCTCCAAAAAGGAACATGGTCAATAATACAATAATCATTGTCAAAGAGGTATTTAAAGTTCTAGATAAAGTTGTGTTAATAGATGCATTTACTATGCTTTCAAAACTTCCTTTTCTTTTTCCTAAAATAAATTCTCTAATTCTATCAAATACAATTACAGTATCGTTCATAGAATATCCAATTACAGTAAGAATAGCAGCTATAAAGTGTTGGTCCATTTCCATGTGGAAAGGCATAAATTTATAACATAAAGAGTAAATTCCTAATACAAAGATAACGTCATGTGCAACGGCTGCAATAGCTCCTAATGAATACTGCCACTTACGGAACGAAATCATAAGGTATAAAAAGATTACTGCAAGAGCACCTAAAACAGCCCAGTAAGAGTTTGTTTTGATGTCCTCAGAAATAGAAGCACCAACTTTTGAAGCTTGTAATACTCCTACTTTTTTACCGTCAAAAGTGTTTGTAAATTTATCATAAGATGTATTTGGAAAATACTTAGCCAAAGCGTTGTATAATTTTTCATTCACCTCTTTGTCTACTGCAATACCATCCTCTTTGATTTTGTATTTAGTGGTAATTTTCAATTGGTCATCATCACCTAAAACTTTTGCTTCTACTGGTGTACCAAATGCTGTAGATAATTCTTCTGAAACTACAGAAGCATCTATTGGTTTTTCAAATTTAACTTGGAAAGTTCTACCTCCCACAAAATCGACACCTTGATCTAAACCATTAACAAAGAAAATAGAAATCAAACTTACAATTACAACAACTGAAGAGAAGATGTAAGTAAACTTTTTGATTTTGATAAAGTCATAGTTAAAGTTTGTAAACCAGTTTTTGGTCAAATTAGTACAGAAAGTTAAATCTGCCTTACCTGCAATATTTCTATCAATAAAGATTCTTGCTATGAAAATTGATGTAAATAATGATGTTGCTATACCAATAAGTAATGTTAATGCAAAACCTTTAATTGGACCTGTTCCAAAAATAAACAAGATTGCTCCAGTTAAAACGTGTGTAACGTTAGCATCAATTATTGAACGCATAGCACCATGCCATCCGTAAGCTGAAACTACTGCATCAGATAATGTTTTACCGTCGCGCAACTCCTCTTTTGCTCTTTCATATATAATAATGTTTGCATCTACCGCTGTTCCTAATGTCAATACAATACCTGCAATACCTGGCAATGTTAATACAAAACCAAAACTTGCCATAATACCAAACAAAAACAACAAGTTTAATAGCAAGGCTAAATTAGCATACCAACCCGCTTTTCCGTAATAAAATACCATCCAGAAACAAACTAGTAAAAAACCAATGATTGATGAAATCAATCCAGCATCAATAGAAGCCTGACCTAATGAAGGACCTACAACAGTTGACTGAATAATATCTGCCGAAGCTGGTAATTTACCCGCATTAAGCACGTTAGCTAAATCTTTAGTTTCAGTTACGTCAAATGCACCTGAGATTTCAGATCTTCCACCTGAAATAGGTCCGCTTGATACACCTGGAGCTGAATACACTACATTATCTAAAACAATGGCAATATTACTTTTTTGTGTAAAGGCTCTTCCAGTCAATTCTTCCCAACCTTTTGCGCCTTGTGAATTCATCTGCATAGAAACAGCAGGCTTACCTAACTGATCAAATGTATCTTTAGCATCAGTAACAACAGCACCTAACATGGCTGGATTATTATCTCTGTTCCCACGTAAAGCATATAATTCTACTACTTCAATTTGCTTTTGCTTATCATCAGTAATATTAAGTGGTTTACCCCAAACAAATTTAGCGTAAGTTAATGCTGCAGGTAATAAGATTTTTATGTCTTGTCTCTTGAAATATGCGTTAATTGTAGCAGTATCTTTAGGAGAAAACAAACCTAAAACTGGTCCGCCTCCTTGACTCACTATTTTATCAAACAAAGGATTTTGTCCTTTTTTTGCAGCTGTAGAATCTTTTGTATCAGTTAATAATGCGCTTAACGAGTCTTTAACAACTGGTTTCACAACATTTGTTTTGATTTCAGTTTTTTTCAATGCTTCATTAGCAGCCATTAAGAAATTTCCAACTTCTTCAATTTTGTACGTTTCCCAAAATTCAAGTTGTGCTTTACCTCCTAATAATTTTTTAATTCTATCAACATCCTTAGCACCAGGAAGTTCAACAAGAATTCTTCCTGTTTCTCCTAATTTTTGAATGTTAGGTTGTGTTACTCCAAACTTATCAATACGCTCTCTTAGTACTTTAAAAGCACTTTCAATAGATTCGTCTACTTTTCTTTTGATTACTTTTTGCACTTCAGCGTCAGTCATCTGAAAACTAACACCACCTTCACCTTGTAATGATCTGTTTGCAAAAATATCTGGAGAAGCAAGTTTTATAGTTCCTTTTGAATTAGCATCAAAAGCTTCGTAAAATTTATCCAAATACGTTTTATTTCCTTCAAAATTTGCCGAAGCATCAGCTAACGACTTATTAAAAACTGGATTTTTAGAATTGTTTGATAAACCTTTCAAAACATCTTTGATAGAAATTTGAAGAATTACGTTTATTCCACCTTCTAAGTCAAGACCCTTATTAATTTGTTTGTTTTTTACTTCATCGTAAGTAAAATCAGTAAATCCAAGGTTTAATATTTTTTCTTTACCAATAGAATCTAAGTATTTCAGTTCTTTATCAGGATTACCTCCTGCAAAAACTTTAGCATCACTCTTGATGTTATTGGCCACAAAAGTGAAAGAAAGTTGGTAAATACTTACCAATGCAAATAGAATTGCGAAAAATTTAATAAGTCCTTTATTCTGCAT
>NZ_MTCA01000193.1:0-5879 GCF_002150205.1 Flavobacterium sp. FPG59
TTTCCAGGTTCATTTAATCATCCAAGAGGACTTCAAGAAATTAAAGGTTGTGGCTATTCTAATGTTTATGAAGTTTTAAATGCATTGTATTTAAAAATGGATATTGCACCCTTAGACCAAAATGTAATAGATGAGGACTTAGAATTTGATTGTATTCAATTCCAATTTTACAGTAAAGCCTCCACTTTTAATCCTAATTTAAGACGGGTATTACAAAGCTTTTTCATTTTTTTTTGTTGTGAAAATGAAAGCGAGACAATCAATGGATTTCGATTAATGCATATCAGCAATAGGTATTTCACAAATTTTACAAGAAGTTTGTTGGAGACAGAATTTTTTGATTTCAATGTTGAAAAAACAGGTGTAGAGGCAGTTGCTTTGCAAGATTTGCAGAAAGTTATAATTGGTTTGTGCCAGCATTTGGATATTTCGGTACCTGCATCTCTCTCTAGTCAAAATTTTTCTTTAGAAAAACCAACAGTATCTCATTTTGGAGAGTTCTTACAATTGATTACCAGAAATACTATTTCTTCACAAGAATTAAAAAATATTTCAAAACATCTTTTTTCTCAACTTCAAGAAGAAAAAGATGACTATGATTTTATTGAAGATAGTTTAGAATTTTGTGAAAACTTGAACTGTTGGAACAGTGATTGGAAATTTGATCCAGAAGACGCTATCTATTTTATTTCGGAAATTTTAGATCAAGATTTTAATTTTGAATATCCTGAAAAAACGTATAGCCATGATTTATTTCCGTATTTGCAAACAGAACTAGCCAAACAAGATATAGAGTTGATGACATTTGACACCAAAAGTGATAATTACCTGTTTTTTATTGCCAATAAAAATGAAGTTGACAGGATACTTGAACTTTCTCAAATAATTGAAATAGGAGTGGAAAAGTTATAATTTACTTTCCCATCCCTAAAAGCATTATCACAAAATGCTGTTGTTTTCCGCTATTTAGATTTACAATAACTTCGTTTATTTTTTAGATTTCATTTCCATATAATCTAGTGCAAGATGTGCCATAGAAGTCATTCCTAGTATAAAGCTTCCTTCATCAATATAAAAATCAGGTGTATGATGTGAAGGCATGTCACTTGGTTTTTTACCTTTAGGCATTCCTCCTATAAAATAAAACAAACCTGGAATTTTTGCTTGGTAAAAAGAGAAATCTTCCGCTCCAGTTACTGCTTCGGTCAGTAGCACGTTGTCTTTTCCAGCGGCAGCTTGCAGTGTAGGCAGCATTTGCTCTGTAAGTGAAGGTTCGTTATAAGTAATTAATGTTTTTTTGTAAATTGAAACTTCAGCCGAGCCACCTGCACTTGTTGCAATATTAGTAGCAATAGTTTTTATTTTGCCATGAATGAAATCTTGCGTTTCTGCATCTAATGTTCTAATGGTACCAGTCATCGTTAGAGACTCTGGGATAATATTGCTTCTTACTCCGGCATTAATTTGGCCAACACTTACTACAGCGGCATTTTGAGTGAGATTTACATTTCTACTAACTATAGTTTGTAAGCCCATAACAATTTGCGATGCGGTAACAATAGGATCAACAGACTGCCATGGATAGGCTCCATGTGATTGCTTGCCATTAACTTTTATGGTAAACCAGTCTGAGGATGCCATAGTTCCTCTTGGTCGGTATTTAATTTGGCCTACTTCGGTTTGTGCGTTAATATGAAGTCCAAAAATGACATCTACTTTTGGATTATTTAATACACCTTCCTTGACCATCAACTCAGCTCCGCCTTCTTCACCTTCAGGCGGTCCTTCTTCTGCGGGTTGAAAAATAAATACTACAGTTCCTTTTATTTCGTTTTTTACAGAAGCTAAAATTTCGGCTGTACCCATCAACATCGCTACATGAGTGTCATGTCCGCATGCATGCATTACGCTTACCGTTGTGCCGTTGTATTCTCCGGTAACTTTTGAAGCAAATGGTAAATTTACACGTTCCATCACAGGCAAAGCATCCATATCTGCTCTTAATGCTACAACAGGACCTGGTTTTCCACCTTTTAAAACACCTACAACTCCTGTTTTTGCAACTCCTGTTTTAACTTCAATGCCTAAACTTTGCAAATGGGCAGCTATTTTTTCGGCAGTTTTAAACTCTCTATTTCCTAATTCAGGATTTTGATGAAAATCACGTCTCCAGCTTACTACTTTAGATTCCAAAGTGGCTGCTTTAGTGGTGATTTTACTTTTTAAGGCATTGTTTTGAGCTTGTATTCCAATTGAAAACAGCAGTAAAAAAGGTAGTAAATAATAAGTATTCATGGAGTGTGATGAATTAGTGTAAATTGCTTTTTGCAAATAAATTGACATTTAGAAAATAAAGGTCTTTTTCAAAAGTAAGGAATATTTTTGTTCTAGTTTGATTTATTTTATGTTGTTTCTAACAAAAAAATCAGCTTGAATATGCTCCAAACTGATTTTAGTTATTACTGAAATTTTGTGATTTCGCTATTCCTTTTACTTAGTATCCGGAATAAAGTCTAAGGCAATAGAATTCATGCAATATCTTTTTCCAGTAGGCTCTGGCCCGTCATCAAAAAGATGTCCTAAATGCCCGTCACATCTTCCGCAAAGTGCTTCTATGCGTTCCATTCCTAGTGAATTATCATTTTTATAGACGACACTGTTTTTATTGTCTTGTTCAAAAAAACTTGGCCATCCGCAATTGCTTGCAAACTTGGCGCCTGATCGAAAAAGTTTATTTCCACAAGCAGCACAGTAGTATGTTCCTTTTTCGTCTGTGTTCCAGTATTTACCGGTAAAGGGTCTTTCTGTATCTGCATTTCGGGTTACTTCATAGACATCTTCGGGTAATACTTTTTTCCACTCGGCATCACTCACTTTAAGTTTAGCTGTGTCAGTATTAGAATAATAAGGATTTTCAGGTTTTGTTATAACTGATCCTGCAGTTGCAGTTTGCTTTTTTGCGGTGTTTTGTGCACAGGCAGTAAACATAAAAAGCGGAATTGCGAACAAAGCGCAAAAAAAAGTGATTTTAGTTTTCATGATTTCTTTTTTACAAATATAAATTCATTTTAGTTTCAGGCCTTCTTATTTTTAATGAATTAACAATTTAGAGCCTTGATTTAACTATTGTTATTTACGTTAAAAATCAAGAATTAGATTTGTAGAAAGTAAAAGTTTAGTTCGAGAAAAGTGGATCAATAAAAAATTATAGATTTACGTTGAAACTGTTTTAAAAAGAGCTGTTTATAAGGTTTTGATTATGAATAGAAAAAATAGAAAGTCGTTTTTGTATAACGCCATATTTTTTTTTGACATTCATTTTTTGAATATGCTTTAATTGTGATTCAACAATTCGAAACAGAATGTTAAACCCAACATCCCATTATTTTTTTTCGTACTTTTGAAGTCATAATATACAAACATGCCAGAAGAAAATGTAATCTTAGTCAATATACACGACGAGCAAATTGGGCTTATGCCAAAACTAGAAGCGCATCAAAAAGCAGTTTTACATCGCGCTTTTTCTGTTTTTGTTTTGAACAGTCAAAATGAAATCATGCTTCAACAACGAGCACATCAAAAATACCATTCGCCTTTATTGTGGACCAATACCTGTTGTAGTCATCAAAGGGAAGGTGAGACTAATATTCAAGCCGGAACAAGAAGATTGCATGAAGAAATGGGTTTTGTAACCGAATTGAAAGAGCTGTTTCATTTCATTTACAAAGCGCCATTTGATAACGGATTGACAGAGCATGAACTTGATCACGTGATGATAGGGTATTATAATGAGGCTCCAGTAATTAACAAAGATGAGGTAGAGAGCTGGAAATGGATGAAAATTGAAGATGTAAAAAATGATATGATAGTTCATCCTGAATTATATACTGTGTGGTTCAAAATTATTTTTGAAGAGTTTTATCATTATCTAGAGGAGCATAAAAGCCCGTTGACACCAAATTATTTAAAAAACAATTAATTTCTATATAAGATGAAAGTTACTATTTCAAGAAAGGCTCATTTTAATGCAGCACATAGATTGTATAGAAAGGATTGGACTTTCGAACAGAATGACGCCGTGTTTGGGAAGTGTAATAATCCCAATTTCCACGGACATAATTACGATTTGATAGTAAGTGTCACTGGTGAAATTGATCCAGAAACAGGCTATGTTATGGATGTAAAATTCTTAAGTGATATTATTAAAGAGGAAGTTGAAAATCAATTTGACCACAAGAATTTAAATTTAGACGTTCCAGATTTTAAAGATCTTAACCCTACTGCTGAAAATATTGTTGTTGTAATTTGGAATAAAATCAAAAAGAAAATCAAACCTGAATTTGATTTAGAAGTGGTATTGTATGAAACGCCGCGTAATTTTGTAACTTATAAAGGACTATGAAAGAATTAAAAGTTGGTGATGTAATACCGCATTTTACAGCCATTGATACTGAAGGAAACACTTTTGATAGTACTAGCGTAGTGGGTTCAAAACCATTAGTTATTTATTTTTACCCTAAAGATAATACGCCAGGTTGTACCGCGCAAGCGTGCAGTTTTAGAGATCAATACGAGGATTTTAAAGATTTAGGTGCTGAGGTAATAGGGATAAGTAGTGATAGCTTAGCTTCGCACCAAAAATTTTCAAAGCAGTATAGATTGCCTTTTATATTGTTATCAGATAGTGATAAAACTATACGTAAAATTTTTGGTGTTCCCACGGGTCTTTTTGGTTTAGTACCAGGAAGGGTGACTTATGTGACAGATAAACAAGGTGTTGTGCAGATGGTTTTTGATAGCGTATTGGCAACAAAACACATACCTAAGGCATTACAAGCTATAAAAAAACTAGTTTTGTAAAGTTTCTTTCCTTATTTTTACTAAGGAATAGATTTCACAAACAATTTATAAATCTATTTTTAGTATCAAATTTTAATGTCAATTAAAACCATTTCTCATGCAATTTTATCCGTTACAATTTGAACCCATTTTCAAAGAAAGAATTTGGGGTGGTGAAAAACTAAAAAAAGTTTTGGGGAAATCTATTACATCTGCTATAACAGGTGAAAGTTGGGAACTATCAGCAGTTGAAGGTGATGTAAGTGCGGTAGCAAATGGAAATTGGAAAGGAAAATCATTAACCTCATTACTTGAGGAATTCCCTGAAGAAATATTAGGATCAAACGTCTACAGAAAATTTGGATGCCAATTCCCGCTCCTTTTTAAATATTTAGATGCTCGAGAGGATTTGTCCATTCAGGTTCATCCTAATGACGCATTGGCGAAAGCTAGGCATAAATCATTTGGAAAAACAGAGATGTGGTATATCATGCAAGCAGATGTCGATGCCGAAATTATTGTTGGTTTCAAAAATAAATCGAATGCAGCGGAATATGTCTCTAGCTTGAAAGAGAAAAGTTTATTGTCAATTTTAGATCAGAAAAAAGTAGCTGCAGGTGATGTGTTCTTTTTAGAAACCGGGACTGTACATGCTATAGGAGCTGGGATGGTTGTTGCAGAAATTCAACAAACATCTGATATTACGTATCGCATTTATGATTTTGATAGAGTAGATGCTAATGGGAATACGAGAGAACTGCATGTTGATTTAGCTTTGGATGCCATTAATTACAATACAGTCGATACCCAAAGACACTATTTGAAAGCGGTTAACGTTTCTAATGAAGTAGTTCATTGTCCTTATTTTACTACCAATTTTTTACCACTTGATGGTGAGGTTTTAATGAATAAAACTAATGAGTCTTTTACGGTGTATATGTGTGTTGATGGCAATTTTAGTTTAAAGTTAAACGAAAAAGTATATCAATATAAAAAAGGGGATACACTACTGATTCCTGCGCAGATAAGTGCTTATGTGT
>NZ_MTCA01000040.1:0-22255 GCF_002150205.1 Flavobacterium sp. FPG59
ATTAAGGATATGATTAACCAATTTATTTATTGATTAATATCAAGAAAAAGACTGCTATGCAACTAGCAGTCTTTGATTTCTTATCCGTTTTGTATCCTTATAAAATAGACTTTAAAGCATCGTTCATTTGTCTTACAGCATCAGCGCTTTTGGCAAACAAAGCTTTTTCAGCATCATTTAATTCAATATTTAATATTTCCTCTACACCATTTTTACCAATGATACATGGCACTCCAATACAAATATCATCTTGTCCATATTCTCCTTCAACAAATACTGAACATGCAATCATTTTCTTTTGATCGTTCAAAATACTATCTACTAAAAAAGCAACAGATGCTCCTGGGGCATACCAAGCAGATGTGCCTAGTAAACCTGTCAGCGTAGCGCCACCCACCATTGTATCGGCAGCCACTTTTTGCAACTCTTCTTCTGATAAAAATTGAGAAACTGGTATGCCATTATAAGAAGCCAATCTTGTTAATGGAATCATGGTTGTATCTCCGTGTCCACCTATAACCATTGCTGAAATATCATTTGCTGGCTTGTCTAATGCTAGAGACAAATACGTTCTAAAACGAGAACTATCTAAAGCACCTCCCATTCCTATAATTCTATTTTTTGGCAATCCTGTAGATTTCAATGCTAAATAAGTCATTGTATCCATAGGATTTGAAACTACAACTATTATGGTATCCGGAGAATATTTCAATACATTTTCGGCAACTGTTTTTACAATACCTGCATTTATGCCTATTAACTCCTCGCGAGTCATACCCGGTTTTCTTGGTATTCCAGATGTAATTACCACTACATCACTTCCAGCAGTTTTTGCATAATCATTTGTAACACCAGACACTTTGGTATTGAAACCTGTATTAGTTGCACATTGCATAATATCAAGGGCTTTACCTTCGGCAAAACCTTCTTTTATATCCAGCAAAACTACTTCGCTAGCAATTCCTCTGTAAGAAATCACATCAGCACATGTCGCACCTACATTTCCTGCACCTACAATGGTAACTTTCATATTATTAAGTTTATTCGGTTAATTGTTATTTTGGTTATTTAGTTTTATTTATTCAGTAGTTACGCATCTATGTTAGCATACACTGCATTTTTCTCTATAAATTCTCTTCGTGGTGGCACCTCATCACCCATTAACATAGAAAAAACTCTATCAGCCTCAGCTAAACTGTCAATAGTTACCTGACGTAGTGTTCTAAAATTAGGGTCCATTGTAGTTTCCCACAATTGCTCTGCATTCATCTCCCCAAGACCTTTATAACGTTGAATTCCTGCGCTTCCACCCATTCTTTCATTCGCCTGATCGCGTTGTACATCATTCCAAGCATATTCCTTTTTATTTCCTTTTTTAACTAAATATAAAGGTGGTGCTGCAATGTATACGTGACCTTCCTCTATTAATTCTTTCATAAAACGGAAGAAAAACGTTAAGATTAATGTAGAAATGTGACTACCATCGACATCGGCATCACACATAATAATTACTTTGTGGTAACGCAACTTTGATATATTCAATGCTTTACTATCTTCTTCGGTTCCTATTGTTACACCAAGTGCTGTAAAGATATTTCGGATCTCTTCGTTTTCAAAAACTTTGTGATGCATAGCTTTTTCAACGTTCAAAATTTTACCTCGTAAAGGCAAAATTGCTTGAAATGCACGATCACGTCCTTGTTTGGCAGTTCCACCTGCCGAATCTCCCTCGACAAGATATACCTCACATTTTGCAGGATCTTGCTCAGAACAGTCAGAAAGTTTCCCAGGCAATCCTCCACCACCCATTACGGTTTTACGTTGAACCATTTCACGAGCTTTCTTAGCAGCATGACGTGCTTGCGCTGCAAGAATTACTTTTTGAACAATTACTCTGGCGTCATTTGGATTTTCTTCCAAATAATTTTCGATCATTTCACTTACTGCCTGACTCACTGGAGAAACTACTTCTCTGTTTCCAAGTTTGGTTTTAGTCTGACCCTCAAACTGTGGTTCAGCAACCTTAACAGAAATAATTGCTGTAAGACCTTCACGGAAATCATCACCAGAAATATCAAACTTTAATTTATCTAACATTCCAGATGCATCAGCATATTTTTTCAAAGATCGAGTTAAACCCGTTCTAAAACCTTGCAAGTGCGTTCCTCCTTCATGCGTATTGATATTATTTACGTATGAAAAAATATTTTCGGTATAACTAGTGTTATAAATCAAAGCCACCTCAACTGGAATTTCTCCCTTTTCGTGGTCCATTGATATTACATGCGCAATAATAGGCTCTCTATTACCATCTAAATAACGGATATATTCTTTCAATCCTTCATCTGAATGAAAAACTTCAGAAACAAAATTACCATCTTTATCTTTTTCTCTTTTATCAGTAAAAGTGATTGTAATTCCTTTATTCAAGAAAGACAATTCACGCATACGTGCTGAAAGTGTATCGTAAGAATACTCAATAGTTTGAGTAAAAATAGTTGGATCAGGGTAAAAAGTTACAATAGTACCTCTCTTAGTCGTTTCACCAATTTGTTTTACTGGATATAATGCTTTCCCTTTTTCGTATTCTTGCTCGTATATTTTACCATCACTGCTATGAACAGTGGCTCTTAAATGGTTTGATAATGCATTTACTACAGATACACCCACACCGTGTAAACCTCCAGATACTTTATAAGAATCTTTATCGAATTTTCCTCCTGCACCAATTTTTGTCATTACAACTTCAAGCGCAGATACACCTTCTTTTTTGTGAATACCAACAGGAATTCCACGACCATTATCTTCAACAGAAATCGAACCATCTTCGTTGATATCTACCCTAATGGTATCGCAATGGCCACCCATAGCCTCATCAATAGAGTTATCTACTACTTCATATACCAAGTGGTGCAAACCTCTTACACCTACATCACCTATATACATTGATGGACGCATCCTTACGTGCTCCATTCCTTCTAATGCTTGAATACTATCCGCTGAATAATTGTCCTTCTTGATTTCTTCGCTCATATCTTTATTCTAAAAATGTAATTTTTGTATAACACGCAAATATATAAAAACGCAAATTATATTACCGTTAAAATCAGTTTTAAAGGCTTTAAGTTATTAACATTTGTTTACAAAAACAGATAAAAAAAGAATCGTATCACTGATTCAGTATGAATCACAAAATAAAAAATTAGGAAGCACAAAAAAAGACTTTCAAAAACCACTGTTTACAGGTGGTTTTGAAAATCTTTCAAGATAAAATAATGAATATCGTATTTAAAATTTACGCTTTTCCGGCGTATGCTGATTCTTCGTGAGCAGCATTAGCCCTTCCACTAGGATCTAAATTTTCTTGCCACTTTGGAATCCACTTTCTTACTGTTTGCGCAGCGCTCAATTGAGGGAAATGCTTTTGAAAAATAGAACGATAAAGATAAGCTTCTTTTGTTGTAGGCGAATTATACGGAAAAGTTGTTGAAGCTGTTGCCAATTGTTCATCAGATACTTGAGTTGCACAATAAGCAATTAATTCATCGACCCAACTGTAGCCTACTCCATCTGAAAATTGTTCTTTTTGCCTCCACAAGATTTCATCTGGTAAATAGGGATCATCAGGAGTATCAAATGCTTTTCGTAAAATATATTTTTCTTTACCACCATACGTTTTAGGTAGTTTCTGCTCTGGGTTAATCCTAATGGCAAGATCCAAAAAGGCTTGATCTAAAAACGGTAATCTGGCTTCAAGACCGTTAGCCATTGTTGCTTTATCAGCTCTCAACAAATCGGCAGTAAATATTTTTTGTACTCTCTCTATTGTTTCACGTTGAAAATCTGCCACTGAAGGCGCATTTGCAAAATATAAATATCCTCCAAAAATTTCATCGGCACCTTCGCCAGATAAAACAACTTTAATCCCTTTTTCAACAATGACTTTCGATAAAAAATACATTGGAACACTAGCTCTCACTGAGATTACATCATATGTTTCTATTTGGTAAATTATTTGTTCAAGTACTTCAATACCCTGCTCCACTGTAAAAAAAACCTCATGATGTTGTGTTCCTAAAAAATTAGCCACTTTCCTAGCAGCAACAATATCTGGAGCATTTTCATCTATTCCTATTGCAAAGGAGTGCAAGGGCTCTGATTGATTTTTAAGTAAACGGGAAGCAATTGCTGTTGTTAATGATGAATCTAAACCACCTGATAACAAAACCCCTAATGGAACATCTGCCATTAACCTTTTTTGAGTAGCAATAGTCAGATATTCACGGATTAATTGATAATCTACATCTTGGTATTCATTTACAAAATACTCGTATTCTGGCTTGTAATATTTTACAAAACCTGTTTTTGCGGTATAATAATGTCCTGGCGGAAAAGTTGAAAAGGTTTTGCATTGATCTGCAATAGCTTTCATTTCTGATGCAAAGTACATCCTACCTCTTTCATCTAATCCATAATACAAAGGCTTTACTCCTAGAGGATCTCTTGCTGCCATGTAATCATCACCATCAATGATTACAAAAGCAAAATCTCCGTCTAATTTATGACAAAAATTATATCCAAACTCTTCATAAAGATGCACAATTACTTCCGAATCTGATTGGGTACGAAATACATGGTTACTCAAATATTCTTGCTTTAATTCTAAGTAATTGTATATTTCACCATTATGAACCATGTAAGCTGTAGTTGTGCCTTGAATAGGTTGTTTTCCTGAATGCAAGTCAATTATAGAAAGTCGCTCATGGCTTAAATAATGACCATTAGGCATGGCATACAAATCCCGTTCATCAGGTCCACGATGTGACATTCGACTAGAGAGATCTCTAACCAATTGCTCTTCTTTTCCTTTACCAATGATGGCCAATATTCCACACATACTTATTCTATTTAATTGTTAAACAAACGGGAACTGCAAATATGCATTGCCGACTAATCATACAAAAGACAAAGATCATTTTTAATATATATTTAAAAGTAAAAACATGGTATTAGATTAAATATGAAACTTAAATCCTTGAATTCATCGCTTTTTAAACTGAACTGACAGCTATAAGTACTTTATTTTACTTTTTGTCCTTTTATAAAAGTACTAATTGGTTTCATTTTGACCATCATGTTTTCTTTCACTTTCATTAAATCTTCGTCATAAATTACAAAATCAGCCCATTTACCAACTTCTAAACTTCCTTTTTCTTTTTCTTCAAAATTTGAATAAGCGGCCCAGAGCGTCATTCCTCTCAAGGTTTCAGCACGTGTAAGTGCATTTTCCATTTGAAAACCACCTTTAGGATAATCCTTAACATCTTTACGAGTTACGGCAGCATGAAAAGTAAGCATTGGGTTCACTTCCTCCACAGGAAAATCTGTTCCTAGCGCTACTGTTCCTGCTTTTTGAAGGAGTTTTTTAAAGGCGTACGCATTTTTTATTCTCTGTTTTCCTAGACGTTCTTCGGCCCAATACATATCTGATGTAGCGTGTGTGGGTTGAACAGATGGAATAATACCAAATTTGAAATAATCAAAATCAGCCTCTCGCAACACTTGAGCATGTTCTATTTTCCATCGTCTGTCTTTGGTTCCAGCCAAAACCTCTTTGTAAATTTTTAAAATTACTGTATTTGCAGAATCGCCAATAGCGTGTGTATTCAATTGAAAATTTGAATTCGCAATTTGTTTCGCAACCGATTTTAGCCCTACAACCGGCGCTAGTAAGGCTCCATATTGACCTGGCTTATCCGAATACGGTTTGTGCATACACGCGCCGCGCGAACCTAAAGCTCCGTCACCATACATTTTAAAAGATCTTACATTAAGTTGATCTGTTTTGTAAATTCCTTTTTTAAGGTACATATCAATATTTTTTTGATTGGCCGTAACCATAGCATACACATTAAGCTTCATCAATTTTGCTTTTTGTAAACTATCCATCAAGTGAATAATATCTGGATCAAGTCCAGCATCATTTACAGTTGTTAAACCATAATCAAACATTACTTTTTCAGCGTCTAATAAAGCTGCTATTTGAATTTTACGAGTTGGTTTAGGTATAATTTTAAAAATCAATTCCATCGGATTGTCTACTAAAATTCCTGTAGGCTCACCGTTTACAATTTCTATTTGACCACCTTCGGCATTCGTATCTTTTGTAATTCCTGCCAGTGCAAGAGCTTTACTGTTTACAATAATGGCGTGACTGTCAACTCGGTTTAAAACCACTGGGATATCAGGAAATGCAACATCAAGATCAGCCTTTGTTGGATATTTTTTTACGTCCCAATCGTTTTGGTCCCAACCATTACCAACAATAAACGCAGGATTTTTTTCTTTTTGAAAAGCTTTTAAACGACTTATGATGTCTGCCATACTCGTTGTTCCACGCAAATCGACCTCTTGCAAACTCAAACCGTAGGTGTAAAAATGACAGTGCGCATCTATTAATCCTGGATAAATGAACTTCCCATCAGCCTTTGTAGTGTTATTAGATTGGTATTTTTTTTCAATATCAGTATCTGTCCCAATTGCAACAATTTTACCTTTATCAATTGCCATAGCGGTAGCTTTCTCAAAAGTGTTGTTTACGGTATAAATGGTAGCATCAGTAATGATGGCATCCACCATAATTTTTTCGTTTTGGTTGCATGAAATTAAAAATAGTGTAAAAAAAAGTAAAGCAAAAGCTCTCATAAGTTATGATTTAGTTATGCTAATATAAAAAACTGTCCTGAAATAGAGCGCATTAATTTAGAATTAAAACCATTTTAAAGTTTAATGTTATTTTTATTCATAAAAAAACGCACTCCTTTCGGGTGCGTTTCTTATCGTAATTAATAAGCTATTCTGCTACACTTTTGCGTAAGCATCATCATGAACACTTGCTACAGCCCTACCCGATGGATCATTCATGTTCTTGAAAGCTTCATCCCACTCCAAAGCAATTTTTGTACTACAAGCCACACTCGCTTCTTGAGGCACACACAAGGCGGCAGCGTCACTAGGAAAATGGTCGTGAAAGATAGAACGGTAATAATATTCCTCTTTTGACGTAGGTGTTTGCAACGGAAACTTATATTTGGCATTTGCCAATTGTTCGTCAGAAACCTCAATAGCAACAACTTCTTTTAAAGTATCAATCCAGCTGTACCCCACACCATCACTAAATTGTTCTTTTTGCCTCCACGCTACACTTGGAGGTAACATATCTTCAAATGCTTTACGAACCACCCATTTCTCCATAGGATGTTCTTTGTTAATCATTTTATCTTGCGGGTTGATGCGCATGGCCACATCCATGAATTCTTTGTCAAGGAAAGGAACACGACCTTCGATTCCCCACGCGGCCAAACTCTTATTGGCACGCAAACAATCGTACATGTGCAGCTTACTTAGTTTACGCACATTCTCTTCGTGAAATTCTCTCGCATTTGGCGCTTTGTGAAAGTACAAATACCCTCCAAAAAGTTCATCAGCTCCTTCACCAGACAACACCATTTTTATACCCATTGACTTAATAACTCTCGCCATCAACCACATAGGTGTTGATGCTCTAATGGTAGTTACATCATAAGTTTCTAAGTTGTAAATGACATCTTTGACCGCATCTAGTCCTTCTTGAATCGTGAATTTAATTTCGTGATGAATGGTTCCTATGTGATCTGCTACAATTTGGGCCGCTGCAAGATCTGGAGAACCTTCTAATCCTACTGAAAATGAGTGCAGTTGCGGATACCAAGCATCGGTAGTATCACCAGACTCAATTCGTTTTTGTGCAAATTTTTTGGCGACAGCCGACGTTATCGATGAATCTAACCCGCCAGAAAGTAAAACACCATAAGGTACATCACTCATTAATTGTCTGTGAACTGCTGCTTCTAGAGCTACTTTTATATCTTCAATGTTTGTTTCGTTATCTTTTACAGCATCATAATCAGTCCAGTCTCTTTTATACCATTGTACAAATTCGCCATCAGTACTCGTCATGTAGTGTCCAGGAGGAAACAATTGAATTTTTGTACAATAACCTTCTAAAGCTTTCAATTCAGAAGCAACATAAAACGTACCGTGCTCATCCCAACCGATGTATAATGGAATAATTCCCATGTGATCCCTTGCAATGAAGTATTCATCTTTCTCTACATCATAAATGGCAAAGCCAAAAATTCCGTTCATTTCATCTATAAAATGAGGTCCTTTTTCTTTGTAAAGTGCCAAAATAACTTCGCAATCACTTTCTGTTTGAAAGTTGTATTTGCCTTCAAATTGTTTGCGTAATGCTCTATGGTTGTAAATTTCACCATTGGCAGCTAAGATAAGTTGTTTGTCTTCGCTAAATAAAGGTTGTTTTCCTGAAGCTGGATCAACAATTGCTAAACGTTCATGCGATAAAATGGCTTTTTCGTTGCTATAGATTCCACTCCAGTCTGGTCCACGATGACGAATTATTTTTGACATTTCTAAAACCTTAGGTCTTAAAACTTCTGCTTTTTGTTTCAGGTCGAAGGCACATACTATTCCACACATAATGCTATATTTTATAAATGAATTTATTTATTTTGATAAAGCAAAGATGCAGTTATAGTTTCATCTGTAAAACATAAAACCGATATTCAGTTACATATTTAAACTAAAAATAACTAAAAACTATAAAAAACCAATTAAAACCTAAATAAAAAACAGAGTCTACTTGTAAAGTGTAAATAGCATAAAATTTTATTGAATTGATTGAATTACATAGTTTGAACCATTAATCTCAAAAGTAAATCCTTCTTGATTTCCCATTAACTTCGCGCCCAATGGTGATTGCGGAGAAAGTGCAATCACATTGATACCATCAACAGCAATTTTAGGAAGTGCTGCACTTACATACAAATAAATCCCATTGGCTTTGACCAAACTTCCCACAATAATAGTTTTAGCACTTGAACTGGAATCAATTTTATCTAAAATGGCTTTTTGACCCAATACTTCTTTCAGTTTATGATTGAGTTTTTCTTGCTCAATGTGCATCATCGATAAAGCCGTTTCGTGTTTATCACCTGCGGAACCTTTGGCGTCATTTTTTGAATCCTCAGTAAGTGCCGTGATCATGTCTTTAAAAACATCGATTCGATCTTGAACCAACTGTATATAATGAGTGTGGATTTTTTGTTTAAAAGTCATAATTTAAAATTTAACCACAAAGTTCACGAAGAAAGCGCAATGTTCACAAAGTATTTTAATTATATTTTCTGTGGTAGCTGTGCATTCGTTATGAACCTTGTGCTTCGGTAAAAAAATTAAAAATCAAACTTATAATTGGCTCCCACTAAAAATTGAAAACCTTGCACTGGGAAATTCAACCATTTTTGATAGTTGTTATTGGTTAGATTGTTTAATTTTATAAAACCCGTTAATTGCTCATTGTATTTATAACCCACATTTGCATTCAAATCAAAATATCCTTCTAATATAATCGGAGTAGTTGATGGTAAAAAGGTAGTACTGTTTTGAAGATCTTTACGTTCTCCTACATAAAATACATTCGCGCCAGCATACCATTTCTCTGTGATATCCACGTCAAGATTTGCTTTAAACTGAATTGCTGGTAAGTTCCAAGCCTCTTGTTGAAAATCATTCGTAAAACTGCTAAAGCTTCCGTTTATTCCAAAAGAAACATCCTTTGAAAAATCAGCTTTAAGTTCTCCGAAAAAACGAAGGGTACGCATATCATCATACACCACTTGAAATGAGTTCCCAAAACCATAGTTCATATTAGTAGCGGTCTCACTATAATCATTGCTTTTAAACAAAGCCTTGTTGCGCTCATTGTTATACGAACCTCTCAAGGTATAACTCACAGTATTACTCAACTTTCCTTTAAGACCTGCATAGATTTCATATTGATTATCGGTTGGATTAATCAATAAGGTTGGAGACAAAAATGGGTTTTCGGTCACAAAATCTTGATAGGAATTTTGGTTTAAATTCCCTTCGGCACCAGCATAAAATATCATCAAATCGCCCACCACTTTGTAGGACGCAGTAAATTTTGGATAGATATATAAAGAGCTATTGCTGTTTTTGGTATCCAAACTATAATAAAGAGTGGCACCAAGGTTTAAAGTCCAATCTTTCTCTTGCATCACAAAACTTGGCGAGAGACCAAAATTTGTAAAACCATAATCAATGGCTGCTGTATTGCTGTTATTAGTGACAAAATTTCCGCCTAAATAATCCACAATAACATCTGTTTTTACAGCATAATCCATTACTTTAAGTTCTAGCGTGGGCTTTATTACAAAACGATTTTCGACCGATTTATAAAGATCGGTAAATCTATTGAACTTTACAGTTGCTTTATCTAATATCCCCTCGGTAAGCACTACATTCCCTGAGAAAGACAACGTATTGTACGCTTGTTTAGGATCTATACTGGCAAGCAAACTTGCTTTATCAGAATTAGTTAATGAATTTCCAAAATTCATTGGTAAACCGTACCAATTATATATTTGGTTATTGTAACCCAAATCTAGATTGTACGAAAGTGTTTTTTGATTTGAACCGTACATAATATCGAATGCTGTATCATAAAAATTGTTATCTAAATCTATCGTGTTAATCCCGCCTTGCGAGGAGTGGTGCCTGAACATTCCACCCACATAATCAGTAGCATTTAAATCATGATTCACAAACAGTTCTCCTACCAATGTTCCATAATTACCCGCACCAAATGTGGCATAATTTTTAAAAATATGAGGTTGTTTTTCCTTTTCAACCCCTTGTGCTTTTCCCTTTGAAGGAGTAAAAGTTGATGCTACAGAGAATGAAAAAATAGCATACTTAACCGTTTCTTTTTTCGAATTGGCCTCTTCCTCAAGTTCTGGAACTTCTTTGACTTTAAAGGCATCTGAAATTTTAGGAGTAAATGGCTTGACTACGTTCACCGTTTCTGTCCCTATTTGCTCTTTTTTTTGTGACCAAGAAATTGGAATTATACCCATAAACAAAAAGCCTAATAGAAACGGCTTTAAAATTCCTGTTTTGCTATGATTCTGTACGTTTATAATGGATGGATTCAATGTCATTTCTGTTGTGTTTACTTCTTGTTTTTTAAATGCTTTTTTACGCAAGCTTATACTTCCCAAACTCCTTTTGCAAGAAACTGAGACTTCCCTCCTATTTTAATATTATAATTTTCACCACTTTTTATTCCGTCAAAATAAATTTGAGAAGGCCTTTGTATAAAATGCCCTTGGTGATTGACAAGCTTTATTTTTGGATTGTGATATTGTAATAAAAATGCTTGCAAGCATGTACTGGCACTACCTGTAGCTGCATCTTCAATCAATTGATTGTTTTCAATACACATCATTCTGCTAGATAATTTTTCATTTTCTAAACAAAAAAAGTAAAAAGCTCTATGTGGTGTTTTACAATTTTGGCGCAACCATTGTTCTGCTTTATTTTTATCCAAAACAATCTTGCCCAGCACCTCTTCATTTTTTACGGGTACCATCACAAATGCACTACCAGTAGTCACCTCTTGAATAGGGAAATTTGTATCAAAATCATCTTGTGACAAAGTACTAAATGAAGAAAAATCATCTTTTAAATAAACGTCTAAAAAAGTAGGTTGTGCTGCCTGAAGCCAAATAAATCCATCCAGTGAGGTAACAGGAATTGCTCCCACAGGAACCTGCATTGTAATCGTTGATGGATTGTTATTGAAAATTTTATTCATTAAAACCCAAGATGTCCCAATGATGGGATGCCCTGCAAACTGCATTTCATGTTCAGGTGTGAAAATTTTAATTTCGGCAGTATTTGTTTCCGTATTGATGTGAGTGATAAAAGTACTCTCGGCAAAGTTTATTTCCTTTGCAATTTGCTGCATTTTATCTTTGCTCAAATTTTCGGCACCCAAAAAAACAGCAAGTTGATTGCCTGCATACTTCGCATCCGTAAAAACATCTACTATATAAAAATCTAAATTCATTTTTCTATTTTATTAAAAATCAAACAACATTTCCAAACAATTCTGTGAAGCAATTATTTAGTTACGGATGAGTTTGTTTTGGCCTCTTCGGTTTTGATTATATCTAATTCTTTTTGAGCATCAGCAACAACATCTGGGAAATCAGTAAAATTCTGAATTACATTCTCTAGAATGTAAGTGGCTTGAAAACTATCTTTCAGTCCATAAAAATTCTTAGCCATTAGCACCAATCCTTTAGCACCAAAATATTTATAACTAGAATAACTTTTAGCTAATTTTTGTACCGCTGCATTCGAAGCTTCATAATTAGCATCTTTGTTTTTAAAATAGGCATCATAATACAAGGCCTCTGCTGCCAGTTCTCCTTTGGCCGTAGCCATTAATTTTGCATAAGCGCTTTTCGCTTTTACTTCGTCTCCGTTAACGATTGCAGCGCGTGCAATGATAATTTGAGCATCACTTTTTACTCCATTATCCGTTTTAGGATTTAGCAATACTTTTTCGGCATAAACACCCGAATTAGGATAGTCTTTTTTGTCGTAATACAATTTCATCAAATTAGATTGAGCAAAAGTTTTGTTTTGAGACGTTTCTGCTTCGTTTTCCAATCTAGTTAGCATTGCAATTGCTTTCTCTGAATCTTTATTTTTAAGATAAATTTGAGCCAAGCGAGATAAAGACTGCTCTGAAAATTCATTTCGAGGCTGAGCCACTACATACTCATAATGCGGAATGGTTTTGTTTTCGGCACCATCTGTAAAATAAAGTTGCGCTAAATAATAGTTAGCTGGTAAAGCATGAAGACCGCGTGGAAACTGACTCACATAACTTGCAAATCCAGCAATAGATTGCTTTGTATTGTTTTGCTGAAATTGTTTTTCGGCTGCCTCATAACTGTCATTGTCTAATTCTGCATCCGATACTGCAACAAAATCAAGTGTTTTGACCCACGTTGCATATTCATTTACTCGTCCTGTGTCTACATAAATCAGTCTTGCTGTTGCAACAGCCTCTAGTGCCTCAGGAGTTCTAGGGAAATCAGCAGCAACTTTTTTAAATTTGACTAATGCTTGATCGTCTTTATCTGTATTGTAAAAAATTAAACCTTGACGCAAAATTGATCTAGAAGTAAATGTTCCGTTCTTAAACTCGGTATTCAATCTGTCGTAGGTCTTAATTCCTTTGTCATTTTCGTTCTCAGCAACATAAGTATTTGCTAGTTCAAACAACGCATCATCTCTAAAATCAGATTTTTGATAGGCCTCTAAAAATGAATTTAAATCATTAATTTTTTTATCATTTTTACCCATAAAACCATACGAAATAGCTCTTTGAAAATAAGCATAATCAGCATCTACACTTTTTGAGTCTACCACTTTTGAATACGCTTGTAAGGCCTCTGCATATTTTGAAGTTACATATCGACAATCCGCAAGTCTTAAATAAGAATCTTGAAAACGAACTTTATCCGCAGTAGCGTTATCAATTTGTTTTTGAAAATAATTCCCAGCTTGTTCGTATTCTTTCAACTTAAAGTACGTGTACGCTATATTGTAATTGTGATTTTTAAACTCAGGAACCGTGTTGGCCTGAGCCGCATTTGTAAACTGTTTGAAAGTGAGTAAAGCCTCTTTAAAATCATTTAAAACATATTCTGTTTCTGCTTTCCAAAAAATTGTTCTCGCCGTAAAAACAGGATCTTTTTGTTCGGTTAAAGCCTTGGTAAACATTTTCAAAGCTTCATTAAAATTTGCGTCGGTGTACAATTCTAATCCTCGGTAAAAAAGAACTTTTTGGTACGCTACTTTATTTTCGGGTGACTTATTTTTTTCTAATAATACGAGCGCTTCCTTGTAATTTTTAGAAGAAATATAGGAGTCTATCAATAATTTCTCGATTTCAGTTTTATTCGCATTCTCTGGATATTTCTTTAAAAAAGCTTGTAAAACAGCGGGGACACTTTGATAGGAATTGCCTAGTTCATAACTCAATTTAGCATAATTTAAACTTGCATCTTCTTGAATGGCGAGATCAAAATCCATTTCAGACGCATTCTTGAAAGCGTTTAATGCTTGTTGTTTCTTGTCCGTGTTCAAGTAACTTTCGCCCAGATGATAGTAGGCATTTTGTGCCACAAAATCTTTCCCTCCTATTATTTTATTGAATTGACTGATTGCATTTTCAAAATCTTTTTGCTTGTAATGCGCATAGCCTAACTGGTAAAAATCTGTATTTGTCCACTTCCCTTTTTTGCCTTTGTAATCTTCAAGAAAAGGAATTGCGTTGCTGTATTGTTTTAAATTAAAGTAGCTTTCGCCAATGATTTTATTCAGTTCTGATTTTTCTAAAGCATTTGAACCAGCCATCGCTTTTTGCCCTAAATCGATAGCTTTTTGAAAATTACCAAGCTTAAAATTCATATCGGCTTGGTAATACGACAATTTCTCTTTGTACTTCTCCTCACCCGAAACTTCATCAAAATACTTAGTTGCTTGCTTGTAATCATCGCCCTCATAAGCCATAAATCCTAAATAGTATTTGGCCTGAGATCCATATTCTTGTGAGTTAATTACTTTGTTAAAATACGTTGTTGCCTCCTTGCGTTTCTTAGCATTAAAATTCCCATACCCCTTTTGAAAATTAAATTTATCTTGATCATTTCTACTCAAACTAGACTCGTCTACTTTATCAAACCATTGCAAAGCTTGAGGATAATTTCCTTGCTTAAAGTGAAATTGCGCTACCTCTATATATGCTTGATTTTGTTTTACACTTGTGGGATAATCTGCAACAAACTTTTCCATCAACTCATCTGCATTAGACTGGTTGGTTCTAATGGCACAGTTTGCAGCATAATAAGTACAATCTGATTTTAGCTCCTCGGTAGTGGCTGATTCTTTTACTTTATCAAAAATCAATTGAGCAGATGTGTATTGAGCATCTTTGAACAACGAAACTGCTTTGTCAAATTCCCTGGAATCATGTGTATATATTGCTGTTTTTTGTGCACTAAGACTAGTGGCGTAGATAAAAAGGCTACCTATAAAACATTGAGAAAGTTTGCGCATTGTACTTTTATTTTAATAATTCAAATGTATTATATTCTGAGTCTATAACGAATTGATTACGGGATTTATTATGATTTTTTTACAATTGCTGTGTGTTCGCATACTGTTCTAGGATTATTATTAAAAAACAGCGGGGTTGATTTTGTTCTTTGATTTTTTTATCGAATTCTAAGCATTAGAATAGAATTTATTTTGAATCGTTGCGTTAACTTCTTACTTTTACCCCATAAACAAATGTAAAACATGTCACAATCCGTACTATCCTTAAAAAATGTAACTATTTATCAAGAAAACAAATCAATTTTATCTGATGTAAACTTGGAGGTAAAGCATGGCGAATTTCTTTACATCATAGGTAAAACAGGTTCTGGTAAAAGCAGTTTGATGAAAACACTTTACGCTGATTTGCCTTTGACTGAAGGAGAAGGAACAATTGTTGACTTTGATTTGGCAACCTTAAAAGAAGATGACATTCCGTTTTTACGTCGAAAAATAGGAATTGTTTTCCAAGATTTTAAATTACTACCAGATCGCACCGTAAATGACAACATGTTATTTGTGCTTAAAGCTACAGGCTGGAAAGATAACGGTGAAATGGAAGCTAAAATTGAGGAAGTTTTAAATAAAGTAGGGATGGGTGAATTTGGCAAAAAAATGCCACATCAATTATCTGGTGGAGAACAACAGCGTGTAGCAATTGCTCGTGCATTGCTAAATGATCCAGAGCTAATCCTTGCTGATGAACCTACGGGAAATCTTGATCCTCAAACCAGTGCCGAAGTTCTTGAAGTACTAAAAAAGATTAACGCAATAGGAAAAACAATCATTATGGCTACCCATGATTATGCTTTATTGATGAAATTCCCATCCAAAACATTAAAATGTGAGGATTCTAAAATATTCGAAGTGATACAGCAACGCAATTCGTAATGCTTTCTATTCTTGTTCCTATTTACAATTTCAATGCATTTCCTACTGTTCAAGAACTGCATAGACAATGCGTAGAACAAGAAATACCATTCGAAATTATTTGCCAAGATGATGCTTCAAAATCTGATTTGAATCATTTTAATGAAAAAATAAACGACTTATCTAATTGTAGTTTTGTTTCCTTAAAAAATAATATTAGCCACCGAGAAAATAGAAATAATCTAGCAGCAAAATCAAAATATGATTGGCTGCTTTTTTTAGATGGCGATTCTGTTATCATAAACAAAAACTATATTCATCACTACATCAAACAAATAAACGGATTCGATATTATTTATGGTGGTCGTGTACATCCTGAAAAGTGTCCTTCAAATAATCAAAAACTGCGGTGGAAATACGGTCGCTATATGGAAGACCAAAGTGCCCCTGAACGAGAAAAAAAAGGGTATTCGGCTCTGCTTTTTAACAATACCCTCATCAAAAAAAAGTGTTTTGTTACGGTGAAATTTGACACGAACACTACAAAATACGGTCATGACGATACACAACTTTCCTATCGCTTAAGTCTCAAACTTTTTTCTTTAAAGCATCTTGAAAATCCTGTAGAACATGGTGATATTGACACAAACTATGATTATTTAAGTAAAACCAAACAATCTCTGGAAAACTTACAGCAATTGTATCAAACAAAAACAATTGATCCTAAGTTTGTCAAATTGCTTTCACTATATGATTTTTTAGTTCGTACTAAACTTCAATACGGTATAGCGCTATTTTTCAAAATATTTTCCAAAGCATTAGAGCAAAATTTAAAAAGCAACAATCCAAAATTATTCTTTTTTAATTGTTTTAGATTGGGCTATTTGTGTTCTATTTCAAAGCCAAAGTCTTTATTTTAAGGACTTGATTAATTTTTGCCATTCAGGCATTATGTGCTCTATCTGGTAAGCATTACTTGTATCTTGCGCTTTTTTGCCCATTTCTAAACGAAGCATTTCATTGCGCATCAACAACTGCAATTGTTTTATAAATTCATCTTGATTACCATCTTCAACGAGCAATCCATCAACACAATGATTGATAATTGCTCTTGGACCACAAGGACAATCATAAGCAACACAAGGAACTCCAGCAGCCATTGCCTCCAGTAAAACCATAGGAAAACACTCGTACCGAGACGTCATAACATAAGTGGCTGCTTGTAAATACACCTCTTGAATCGTTTTGGTTGGGTCTAAAAAAACGACCGAATCTTGTATTCCTAACTCTCGAGCCAACACTTCAAGATCTTGGTAGTTGCCACAATATAATTCTAATTTCCAAGATGGATATAATGCTACGACTTCTTTCCAAATAGGTAACAACCTGTCTAGCCCTTTTTCATAAGTATTTCTAGCTACAGCAATCACCTTTCTCGATGAAAGCGGCGCAGCAGAATTTACGGCAAACCATAATGGATTTGGAATTATTGCTTTCTTCCTAACATTCCATTCTAGTGCACTTTCATTGGATAAAAATACAACTTTAGTATACTTTTGAGCAGCATACTTTTTGAAGTGATATTGCAAATTCTGTTTCAAAGAATTGAATACAGCATGCGAAGAGGGATGTTCTTGTACATGAATGGAACTGTGAATCTCTAATAGCAGGGGAATTTTCCGTCGAACTAAAAAAGGCAGTAAAAAAGCTTTTAATCCATTATCGCAAACCAGAATACAATTTGGTTTAATGAGGGAAATATATTGATTTAACGCCTTATAATATTGAAAAGCAAACAAAGGAGCAGCACCTTTTAATTGCATATCATGAAACAAAACATCCTCATGAAAAGAATAAAACAAGGGAGTATTCCCATTATTCTGAGTTAAAATATGAACTTCATAACCGCATTGTGTAATAAAATAATTCGTTTTCAAAGATAAGATTCTTGCAACCCCTCCTTCATTATTGATATTTGGAACTATATAAAGTAGTTTCATTTTTTTGAGTTGATGAAAGTATCAAAATCCCTGATGTAATCCTCCTCATCAAAAGTGGCTGATGCCAAGACAAGACAAACGGCACCTGATGAAAAATTTTCAAGTTCGCGCCACGTATCATTTTTAATCAATAATCCTCTGTCAGGTTTATTTAAGGTAATGGTTTTTTCTGTAATTCCATCTTTTAAAACTACATCAAAACTTCCTGAAATAGCTATTAAAACTTGTTGTAGCTTTTTATGAGAATGTCCACCTCTTTTTGAAGAACTAGGAATATCAAACAAGTAATATACACGTTTAATTTCAAACGGAATCACCTCATTTTCAATGACTGCAATGTTCCCAAGCACATTTTCAATCTTGGGTATGTCTATAATTTCTATTTGCATCTTAACTCTTCGTATTTAAATAATCAAGCCATTCATTTCCAATTTTTTCTACTGAAAACCGAAGCGCACTTGGTACACTATTCGCTTTGCAAAATGCTCTTAATTCAGCATCCGTAAAAAGTAAATCTATAGCTTCAATCAGTTTCTGCTTATTTTGATTTTCAACTAGTAAACCATTGAATCGGTCTGTAATAATTTCACTTGGCCCAGCAAAACAATCATAGGAAATAGCAGGAGTTCCTACTAACAAACTTTCTATAATCACATTTGAAAGTCCTTCATATTCACTGGTAACTACTGTAAAAAGAGCGTTTTTTTGGTAACAAAAAGGATTTTTTTGATAACCCACAAACTCTACTAAATCACCTAAATTTTTCTCAGCAACAAGCCGTTTTAAATCCTCAAGATAGATGCCAGAACCAATGATTTTTAATTTTATTCCATTTTGTGGCAATACCGTTTTGGAATACGCCTCTATCAATACATCAAATTGTTTTACCTTTTCGTTCATTCGACCCACAGCAATAATATAGGTATCATCCATTGGCATACTAGCCAGAGCTAATTCTTGAATCTTTTCAACTTCAAAAGGATTGTAAATGGTTTGCGCTTTAATTTTATAATGCTGGAACAACGCTTTTTCCAGTGCTTTACTTACGGTTACAAAATTATGTTTTCCATAAATAAAACGGGCAATCCAGGGTTTCTTTGAAATGTAATTGTGTAAAATTCCACTATGAATAGTATAGATAACACTCGCTTGATAGACATAATGTGCCATCAAAAATTCGTTAATCGTATTCACTCGATAGCGAAAATCAAGAACAAAATCAAAATAATGTTCTTTAAAATAACTTCGTAACTCTTGTAATCGTTGTAGCTTTTTAAAGGTTGTCGCTGCCTTTTTTTTACCTAAATTCAGTACAACTCCTTTGTAATCATAAACGATATCGTCAACAAAAATAATGTTGTGCACTTCAATTCCTTTGCTTTCAAAAAAACAAGATAGCACCGCATGGACACGTTCTGCACCACCGCCACCCAATGAATCGCCCACAAGAGCAATTGTTGTTTTTTTCGGAATCATTTTTAATTTACTAATTTAGCTTCAAATATAAACACTTCTTTGTTCAAATGAATTACAATCCACTAGTTTCCGTTATCTGCCTTTGTTACAATCATGAAAAATTTGTTCAAGAAGGACTGGAATCAATTGTAAATCAAACGCATAAAAATATTGAAATTATCATTGTAGATGACTGTAGCACAGATAATTCTGTAGCAGAGATTGAAAAATGGCTCGTTAACTATCCCAATGTTATTTTTATTGCCAATCGTGTAAACCAAGGGAATACAAAATCTTTTAATACCGCATTCAAGCGCTCCACTGGCTCCTATATTATTGATTTTGCAACCGATGATTTACTCCATCCCGATTGTGTAGCCACGCAACTAGAGCAGTTTAAAAACAGCACTTACCCTAATCTTGGAATTGTATATGGTAATGCCGAAATGATCTTTGAAGACAACACGCATTTTAGATATTTTTTTGAGGTAGACCAAAATAAAAAAAGAATACAAAGCCAGCCGACAGGCGACATTTATTTAGGATTATTGCGTTTAGACAACAATGTTTGTTCCGTTTCGGCAATGGCAAAAAGAGAAGTTTATGAAAAACTAAACGGCTATAATGAAAACTTACATTATGAAGATTATGATTTCTGGATACGAGCAGCGCGCAGCTACAACTTTGATTACATAGACCAAATTCTGTTACAAAAAAGAGAATTAAAAAATTCCTTGAGTACCTACCGTTTTAGAAGATTGAATTCAAAAACGCGAAAATACAACCGGTCTACTTATAAAATTGTAATCAATGCATTAAAAATGAATACCACTACCGAGGAAAACAAGGCCATTTTAAACATGATTCATCATGAAATGGAAATAGCATTGCGAACAATCGACCCAATTTTACTTCTCAAATATATTTTATTAGAGACCAAAGTATTAGCCTTAATCGCACTCAAAAAAAGATATCAATAATTCTTAGTTGGGTTTTTAAAAAAAACTTTCGTCATAAAAAAACATCCAAAACAAATACTAGTCTTACAAAAAAACGGTGTTCACAACACTTTTTTTGCAATAACTTCACACTCGTTTAGGCAAGAATTTAGCCGTAGAACCTTATTTTTGTTTACAAGAGATATTTTAAATCGGGTATAGTGCCATTTGGAATTCTTTATTTTTTACATCATCTAAATCGAATACAATGGAAACCGATACTTTTATTTTCTGTCTAGAGGCTGTAGCCGATGTAGAGGAAAATCTAGATACCGAAGTTGTCAAACATCTAGAAAAACTAGCATCAGATCAAGGATTGACAAGCATTTATAAAACATGTGACACCATAGAAGGACTAGAAGAAAGTTTGAACACACTCCTATACGACGATCATAATTTCACCAATTACGAAATCATTTATCTGGTAATGCCTGGCGAAGCCAATACGATTTGCATCAACGAATATTTTTACAGCCTTGAAGAAATAGCTGAATTATTTGAAGGGAAAATGAGAGGGAAAATTGTTCATTTTGCCAATTCAAAAATTCTTGACTTATCACCAGATGAAGCACAATATTTTATTGATGTTACGGGTGCAAAAGCTGTCTCGGGTTATGGTGCATTCCTTCCTAATGTGAGTAGTACTGCCCTAGACCGTTTGTTTTTTGGACTGTTTGAAGAGGAAGATGATATTTTTGAAATTGTAGAAGAACTCCATCAAAAACAATATGCATTGTGCAAATTACTTGATTTTAGAATGTATTATTAATTCGTTTATAGCATTTTAGATATTAAAACCAGTTCATACAAAAAGTGACCACAATAGCTTCTTAAACTATTTTCATATGTTAAAATGACGGCATAAAGACTAATTTTTTCACAATAAGAGATTCAACATTGCATAAAATCTTTATATTTGAAATACAAAATTCAAAAATCAAAACTCATGAAAAAAATAGTATCCCTAGCTGTAATTACTTTTTTTACACTTCAAATGAATGCACAAGAAGTTAAAGCAGTAGCCAAAGAAAAAGCAAAAAAAGAGGCTTGTTGTTCTAAAAAAGGTGGAAAAGCAGCCATGTCAGCAGCTGAAATTGAAAAATGTATGGCAGCATGCAAAGCCAAAGGAAAAAAATGCGATGCATCAAGTGCCGGTAAAAAATGCTAAAAACCGATATGTATGATACAAAAAACGCCTCTTTCTAGAGGCGTTTTACTTTTATATAAGTAGGTAATTATTTTACTCTCACACTCCACTCAAAGTCCATTTCTGAAACTTGCACTCCTTTTTCATCTGTGCCAATGGATTTCATCCAAAAGGTTTGCCCCTCTCCTGTAGCAATAGTTTCCTGAATTGCTTTCTCAATTAAATGTCCGTCATTGCACGTAAAAGTAATGCGACCCGTTGCTTTTTTGGTAAAGTTTCCTTTGTTGTTTGCAACTAACATTGATATTTTACGACCACTTTTTTGAATTTGAAACATCACAAGTGCACCCGTGGTCAATTCTGCCGCCATAGCTTGAACGGCAAAATACATGGAGTTAAACGGATTTTGATTGATCCAACGGTGTTTTACAGATACAACACATTTTTTTTCGTCAATGTTTTTTACGCGAACTCCGCAAATAAAAGCCGATGGTAATTTGAAAAGTAAAAATTTATTAAGTTTTGATGCAGTAAGTAACATAGGCTTTCTAGTTTATGAATTTTAATTACAAATGGTAATACATGGGCTGTCAGGGTTATTGCCATTTGATATTTGGCTAAAATACAAAAAAATACTATGCACGCCTATTAAATTTATTTGTTAATTTTATGTTAATATTTGGTAC